>JBGSIG010000192.1:0-2742 GCA_041742655.1 Ferruginibacter sp.
TAAATGGAAATTTACCTAAAGAAGAAGGATGGAAAGCTGGTACGTATAAGGTCACTGTGTCATTTATTGTGCGGCACGATGGAACACTTGCTGATATCAAAACAAGTGATTATCCCAGTTCTCTAACTGCGGAACATTGTATTGAATTAATAAGAAAGGGCCCAAAATGGGAGCCAGCGATACAAAATGGAATTGCAGTAAATGCCTACAGAAAACAACCAATTACTTTTATTATACAAGATAAGTAAGGTGTAAACTTTTACTCAATAAACAATCTCCTCATCCTTCAATTTAATCACCAGTTCCTTTTTACCATTCGCCTCTACCCTGCCGATAACCTGCGCATCAATATTAAAAGTCTTAGCAGTGGATATCATCATTTCGGCATCTTCTGCAGCACAATAAATTTCCAGCCTGCAGCCCATATTAAATACCTCGTACATTTCCTTATTATTGCTGCCGCTGCTTTTTTGGATGATGTTGAAAATTTCAGGTGCCTCAAATAAATTATCCTTTACAATTTTGAGGTTGCCGGGCAGGTATTTCATGCATTTGGTTTGCCCACCACCACTGCAATGTATCAGGCCATGAATTTTATCAAATTCATTCTCTAATAATATCTTTAAAACAGGAGCATAGGTTCTTGTTGGTGAAAGAATCAGTTTGCCAATGGAAGTAGTGAATGGTGACCCGATAGCTATCGGGTGGTCAATGGTGAAAGTAATCTCATCAGATAACTTATACTTTCCGATGTAAACAACAGCCTCATCTAAACTATTATTATAGCTCTCCTTAAAATTATCTGCATAAAATTTGCTCAGCACATCGTGCCTTGCACTTGTCAACCCATTACTGCCGATACCGCTATTGTATTCGGTTTCGTAAGTTGACTGCCCGTAACTGGCAAGGCCCACAATTACATCTCCAGCCTGTATCTTATCATTGCTTACAACTTTATTTTTAGGAAAGCGGCAGGTCATGGTGCCATTTACCGCAATGGTACGCACCACATCGCCTACATCTGCCGTTTCGCCACCGAGGTAATGAATGTTTACGCCAAAATTTTTCAATTCATCAAACAGCTTCTGAGAGCCATTGATCACCTGTGATAAAACTTCACCCGGTATAATAGTTTTATTACGGTCGATGGTAGAATTAAATACAATATTATCGTACACGCCTACACATAACAGGTCGTCTAAATTCATTACAATGGCATCCTGCGCTATTCCCTTCCAAACAGAAATATCACCTGTTTCTTTCCAATATAAATAGGCTAATATGCTTTTAGTGCCCGCACCATCTGCATGCATCACACTCACATAATCATCGTCACCACCTAAATAATCGGGATATATTTTACAAAATGCGTTGGCAAACAATCCCTGGTCGAGGTGTTTTGTAGCGGTATGCACTTCTTCTTTTTGGGCAGAAACACCTCTTTTACTATAAAGACTCATAAAAATAGTTGAACCGCAAAACTAAATTTCAATTGCCAATATTCCATTAATAAATTTTCAGGTAGTTTTGCAGCACTAAAAATGAGAGTATACTATAATACAGGTAAACTACCCGCCTTTCGCAATGCGGTCATCACCATTGGCACTTTCGACGGTTTGCACAACGGCCACCGAAAGATCATAGAACTGATGCAAAGCGAGGCTCAAAGCGTTAATGGCGAAACTGTCATCATTACCTTTGATCCGCATCCACGGCAAATTGTAGCTAGGGAGAAATCTCCGGTTTATTTGATCAATACTTTATCGGAAAAAATTGAACTATTACAAAAATTACAAATAGATCATTTGGTGGTGGTGCCTTTTACAGAAGCTTTTGCCAACCAATCTGCGGAATTATATATAACTGACTTTTTGGTAAACACTTTTCATCCGCACACCATTATAATCGGGTACGATCATCGTTTTGGCAAAAACCGAAGTGGCGACTACAAATTGATGGAAGCGAAAGCATCCGAGTATAATTACCTGGTAAAGGAAATTCCCGGGCATATGTTGCACGATATTACCGTAAGTTCTACCAAAATAAGAGAAGCCATTTTAGCCGGCAATATTGAAACTGCACGTGCTTTTTTGGGGTATGATTATTTTTTTAGCGGGACAGTAGTTGCCGGAAATAAACTCGGCAAAAAAATCGGATATCCCACAGCCAACCTGCAAATTTCTGACGACAATAAATTATTACCGGGCAACGGCGTGTACGCTGTTACAATTAAAAATGAAAATCCGATAGCCATCGGATTAAAAATGAAAAATTTGGGCGGAATGATGAACATCGGTATTCGCCCAACGGTAGATGGAACAAAGAGAGTACTAGAAGTAAATATTTTTGATTTTGACCGGGATATTTATGGAGAGACTTTGACGGTTACTTTGAAAAAATACCTGCGTAGTGAGGAGAAATTTAGTGGGCTGGAGGCATTGAAAGAACAGTTGGCGAAGGATAAGGAGGCTGCTATGAAAGCGATTTAACCTCATCCTCCACCTCCTTCTTCTTAAGGAGAAGAAGCGGCACATTAAATCTCTACTAAATATCTATTCTTCCAATTCTTCATTTGTTCTTTAATAAACAAAACCTACGAAACCATTTCCCATATTCAATTACATAAGAGCAAAATTGCATTGAATTGGCGGCCTTGTCACCCACTGAAGCTAATAGAAGTGAACTCTAACAACTTAAGGAACTTTCATTTATCAAATAAAGCAACAATCTAAGTTCTCCGCC
>JBGSIG010000193.1:0-1857 GCA_041742655.1 Ferruginibacter sp.
AAATTAGCCTTCATAGCATTTGACCTGTTTTTACTGAAAAGGCCCGGCGCAGAAAAAGAATATACCAAAGAAGAAATTGAAAAAGCCAAACAACGGCTGGCCACTATGTCTGCTGAAGAAAAAGAAATATTGTACAGCAACACCTTGTTAGGTTTGCCCGGCAGTGAAGAACGTTTTACAGAACAACAAATACTGGCCGCTCTAAAAACCTATGAAGGCATTGATGCAAAAAAACTGAAAGAACATTTGTTTTATTTTTTGCAGCAGGTTGTTCCGGTTGCAGAAGAAGCCGGAGTTAAGATGGCAATTCATCCCGATGACCCGCCTTTTCCAATTCTTGGCTTACCGCGAATTGTAAGTACCGAACAGGATGCAAAAGAATTATTAGCCGCCGACCCATCACCTGCCAACGGGCTTTGTTTTTGTACGGGCTCTTATGGCGTAAGGGCCGACAATGATTTGGTGGGCATGATACAAAGACTGGGTGAGCATATTCACTTTTTACATTTGCGCAGCACGAAGAGAGATGAAGAAGGAAACTTTTTTGAAGCAGATCACTTAACCGGTGATGTTGACATGTATGCCGTAGTAAAAGAAATTGTATTGTTGATGAAAAGAAGAGGCGTATCCATCCCGATGCGGCCTGATCATGGACACCAAATGCTGGACGATTTAAAAAGTAAAACTTACCCCGGTTACAGTGCTATCGGACGATTGCGGGGATTGGCAGAATTAAGAGGGTTGGAATTGGGAATTAGTAAAAGTATTGGGTAGTGCCCAAACTACAACAATTGTTTGCTGTCACTTGCAATGAGGTAAGAATAGATTTGAATTCAGAAATTGATTCAAACACTTCACCAGGTATAGATTCATCAGAAACATTTGTCGCTTTTTTTCCCTGGCTTCTGAATACTGATCAATTAAATCAGTGATGGCTTTTTGCTGCACTTCATTTGGAGTATTGTGCTGGCCATATAAAAACAGTGCACTGTTTATTTTAATAAAAGAAACAATAAAATATCCTTCATTTTAGCGGTTTTAGAATGTTTGTGCCGGGTGAACTTTTTCATTAAAATAGGAAAATTTTTGGAAGTTTTTTTCTGGCCCACATTGCTAAGCCAAGAAAGTGAAAACTAAGAACAGGGCACATTCAAAATGTTTACAGTACTAAAGATAAAAGCGGGAAGATCAATCCGCCTATCATTTTACGCCAGTGGAATCCTTTTTTACCTGGTCGGCGGGTACTGCGGGTAAACTGTCTGCAGATGCAGCGGGCAATTTTTGTTTCTGCTGATTGGCGTATCGCTTATAAGCCCTCAACTCGCTTGCATATTCATCGGTAGGCCAAACCTCATCAATATCCTGGATGGTTAATAAATCACTATCGTTCTTTGGCACTGTTAGCGGTTGATTGTTTTTATATTGAGCGTTATATTCGGTTAACCGGAGTTGCAATGCAATAATATTATTTTTAGCTTTACTTTTTATGTCTGATTCCTTTACGCGGAGCACTATTACATTTAAGCCGCTTATTTTTTCCTGCGTGGAGGATTTCTCAATTATTTTTTCCAGTTTTTTTTCACGATTGCCGCCTACAAGTGCCAACACTCCATGGGCTACAATATTTGCACCCGCCACTTGAGCAAATACATTCCCTGTTTCAAGAACAAGCAGCAGTGTCATAATAAACAAAAGCCTTCTTATTGGTTTCATTGAAAAGTATTTTAAGTTTTGGTAAATCAATATTTTATAAAACTAAGAAATATTTACATTTTTGCAACGCCGCACCGGTACATACATTTTTAAACTTAATTTGTGTAAACCTTTTTTATACATGGCACCCTGGAATTATCTGGA
>JBGSIG010000194.1:0-8746 GCA_041742655.1 Ferruginibacter sp.
TGAATTTTAGAAACTGTTGTAATAAGTGCAAAAGGAATTCTTAATATCAATAAGGCATTTTTAAATCATCAAAAGAAAGCTCCATTTTTTTAAGACATCGATAATATAATAAGATTAAATTCTATACGTTTAATAAAAAGTTCTAGCAACCTTATAATTCATTATTCGGTGTAAAAATTCTGGAGACAATTTGGTGTGTTGAAAACTTAAAGCACACTAAATTCGAGCTTTTAATATGGGTTTTAAAATGGGCAAAAAAATTTCTAAAAAACGCTCCTTATCTAAATTGACAAATTATTTGTAAGAAACAGATTGATGCGATTTTTTAAAATCAGGCATCCAGCCGGTCGTTGTGCCAAATCGGGTGCGTTTAAGTAGGTTATATTTTAACTAATTACTTAATACTAACTTTACAATCTAAATTTGTGAAAAATACTAAACTGCAGAAGCACTTGATTTCCATTACCGTTATACAATGACAACAAAAAAAAAGATAGTATTAAGTATTAGTTCAATAGTAGCGTTGTTTACCATTGTTGTTGTAGTCTTATATTTTTGGACTATCAATCATGCTTCCACCTTATTAACAAAACTTGTTAATGACGAATCAAAAGGCAAGCTTGTATTTACAGTTAAAAAGGTTGATTTTAATTTATTCAAACTAAAAATTGTTCTTACCGAACCCGACCTTAAAACAAAAGACAGTTTAGGCCAGGCAACAGCTTACCATGTAAAAGCAAAAAATATTACCGTAAAGGTAGAATCTGCATTTGCCTTCATTTTTCAGAAGGAATTGATTGTTGACTCCGTGATAGTAAATGCACCCCAAGTAGACGTTTTCAAATACAGGCAGCTTGCAAAGGAGAAAATTTCACTTCCGGAGGAATTTTCTAAAGTGTATCAATCTCTTGAGCAGGTGTTGCAAAGGGTAACTTTAAACTATCTTCATTTCGACTCTGCTAAATTCAATGTTTACGATTATACAACACCCCATGTTGACTCCTTGACCGTTTCAAATTTTAACCTTACCGTAAACCTGGCATCTTCTAAGCAAAAATATGGAAGGGAAAGTAGATTTTTATTTGCAGATAGAATATTGCTGGAAGTTTTCAACCAGGATTTTCAAGTTGAAGATGGTTTAAAGGGTATTAAATTCAAACGGCTAAGATTAAGTACCGGTAGCAAAACATTGAAATTAGACAGTTGTCATGTATTCGGAAGAAAAGCTGATTCGGCTTATGGAGCAATTGACATAGCTTTTGACTCAATAGACATTTCAAATATTGATTTCAACAGCCTTATAAAAAATGATGTGCTCAAGTTTGATTCTGCATTGTGTACACGCCCTCAAATACGACTTCAGGTTGCCATTAAAGAGAACAAGGGAACATCGGGCGTTATGCAAAAAGTGACGTCTAATAAGGATTCTCTGGACCTGCTTTTTAAGCAGTTACTTGGCAATATTGATATCGGCTACGTTGCTGTTAAAAATGCTAGCCTGCGAATAGATTCCAAAAAGGATAATAAAACATCTAATTACTCAGCAGATAAAATAGACTTCAGTATAAAAAATCTTGTAATAATAAACGCCCCTGCAATACCCGTGCAATTGGGTAACCTGGAACTTATTATACGTGACTATACCGCCTATAAATTGGATAGCTTATCAACAGTTAAATTTGACAGTATAAAAATAATTAGCAACAAAATAGCACTTGCTAATTTTTCTTTAAGTACAACGAGTGAGAACCGAAAAATAAATAATACCACAATAAAAACTGCTTCATTTGAATTAACGGAAATTAACTGGGCCAAGTTTATTTACGAGCAGCGGCTAGTTGCGGGTAATATTTTTTTAATAAACCCGGAGGTGAATCTTGTATTGCCAGAAAAAAATTCCATAAAATCCAATACCCGGAAAAATACTACCACACTGATTATAGATGATATAAAAAATAAGTTTGAGCTAAAAAATTTTTACATCGTTAATGGTGCGGTAAATATTAAAACGGCCAATGGCGCTTCAGTTAAAGTTGACAACTGTTTTGCAAATGTAAAAGTTACACAATTTTTAAGGGCCGATTCTTTAACGAACTTTATTGATGCCGTGGAAAATTTATCTTTCTCAGAAGCGTCATTTATTAATAGCAAACTAAAACTTCACGCTACACAAGGCAATTATTCGGGCGTTGAAAAATCATTAAAATTTAAAGAAGTAAAACAAACAAAATCCGATAACAGCATCGCTGTAAACTTTAAGAACCTGCAATTAGATGGTATAAAGGTTATAGAAGACCATGACTTTAATGTTTCTAACCTGTCGTGGGGTGATGCAGAAATAATTATAAACAGCAAGCCAACAGCTAAAAGTAAATCAGTTTCCGACACCATCGCTAAACACAAATTTGTTGTTAGCCACACTTCAGGTGGCCCCACAAACGTAAGGTTTAATGCTCCGGATATTATTGCTTCAACTAAAATTTCCAGGCTTTCAATTGACAAAATTGTTATACAAGGAGGTAAGAAGCCTATCATTACGGGTTTAAAAATAGATGGTAATCCTATAAGGGTAAAACAAAATGAAACACAAGGTGGGGTGGATGCTTTTAATATCAGCGATAAAAATACATCCTTGCTTAATAATGTTACATTGCGCTTACCTGCAGGCCAACGAACGATAAGGGTATTTTTACCCAAACTTATTTTTTCAGCCGATATTAATAAAAGTATTAATGGCCTGATAACTGCCGACTTCATTGAATTTAATAAACCGGTTATCTCTTTTGAAGAAAATGATAAAATTATTCCAGAAGATAAACCCGAAGAGGTGAAAGGCAAGATACCCCTTATGCAAATAGGAAGACTACAAATTAATGAGCCAACCTTTGCAAACCTGCCGGATAACCTGGCGAGTAAAATGCAACTTACATTGGGCACCTCGGAATTTACTTTAAGGGGCATTAGTTCCGATGGTGAAGCAATAAGGGTTGATTCGATATTAGCAACTATTAAAAGACCGAATTTTAACAACAACAAAATAAGTATCATACCTACCGATAAAGAATTTGTGGGGCTTAAAGCAGTTGATTTTACATTTAGCCCCTGGGCTGATACTGCCAGTGATAAATGGTCCTTTAACCTGCATAATTTCAGGTCATCCAATTTACTAGTACATACCAAGAGTGGCGACACTACTAAGGAAATTATTACCGTAAAAACGCTACATCTTGACAAGCTTGCCTTTGGTTCCCGCAGTTTAAAAAATTATAAGGATTTACTAAAAGATAACCGGGTGTTTTTGCTTTCAAAAGCAGACTTAATTATCAACAATGGCAAAACTATAATGGAAGTAAATAATTTGCAGATAGACCGTCATAAAAATAAATTGTCGCTTGATAGTTTTTCTTTTAAACCTGCAATGAGCAAGGATAATTTTATATTGACGAAAACTTATCAAACGCCACCTTACCTTTCATTCAATAGCGGCAACATTGTGGTAAATGATATTGATTTTGAGCAATTAATTGATGATACTTGTGTTGCCGCAAAAAAAATAAATTTAAACCGGGGCTATTTGTACGTATACAAAGATAAGCGGCTCCCGTTTGAACATGGAATAGAAAAGCCAATGCTAACGAACTTGATTGGAGCAATAAAATTAAAACTCAATATTGATTCTTTATTGCTGGTCAATTCCCAAATTATATATGAAGAAATGAACGACAAAACGCTTCTTTTGGGTAAAGTTACAATAACCGGGATGAGAGGAAACGTGACCAGAATTAAGAATTTTAATTATTCTGAACTGGATAGTTTGCGCTTCACCGTATCAAGTCGTATTATGGACTCGGCAATTACAAAAGTTAAATATGCAGAATCGTATACTGACAGCCTTTCTACTTTTCAAATGCAGGTAAATATCAGCCCGTTTAATTTGACAGCCTTAAATCCAATGCTTGAACCACTTGTTTCTGCCAAGGTAAAATCAGGCTATTTGGACACTATCAGCATGAGTGCTGTTGGAAGAAAACATGTGGCCGTAGGTAAGATGAAGATGTATTACCGTGATCTTGATTTTCAATACCTCGACAAAGGAAGCGAGATTAAGAAGACATTCAAAACAAAACTAATTACTTTTTTAGGTAACCTTATAGTTCATAAACGCAACAGAAAGGGCACTGGAGATATTTACACCGAAAGAGTTACTGAAAAAGGTTTTCCCAATTACTGGATAAGAATAATCTTGAGCGGCGCCCTTACCAATACAGGCATCCGAACAAATAAGAAGCAAGAAAAAAGATATAAGAAAGGTGTCAAAAAATTCGACGTACCTCCTATCTCTGAGATTTCAATTGACTAAAAGAGAAATTGCTTTCGGGTACTTTTTATTTAAAAATAATATATACCAGCCAACTCATAAAGTATGCAAGGGCGGTCATATATAACAATTGTATAGCAGGCCATTTCCAGCTCCTGGTTTCTCTTTTTACTATTGCAAGGGTGCTCATACATTGCATTGCCAATACGTAAAAAACCATCAATGACAAACCTGTGGCCAGGTTATACACCTTAGTGCCATCCTGCCTAACTGCGGCATTCATTTTTTGACGTAAGGTGCTGCTGTTATCATCGGAATTTTCGCCTACACTATATAAAGTGGCCATAGTGCCTACAAAAACTTCCCGGGCGGCAAAGGAAGTTATTAATGCAATACCAATTTTCCAATCAAACCCAAGGGGACGAATTGCTGGTTCAATCGCCTTACCTAAAGTGCCGGCATAAGAATTTTGTAATAACGCAGTGTTTCTTTGACGGTTTAATTCTGTTGATTGTTCAGGATTTTGTTGTATCAATTGATCGTATTCAGTGGTAACGGCAGCCATTTTTTTTGCTGGTCCGTAGGTACTCAACACCCATAACAACAGGCTAATTACCATAATAACTTTACCGGCTTCAAACACAAATATTTTTGCTTTTTCTACCATAGTAGTCAATGCATTTTTCCATCGGGGGGCACGGTATATAGGGAGTTCTAAAATAAAAAAACTTTTCTCCTTAATATTAATGAACCACTTCATAATGTATGATACAATTAATGCCATTACTGTACCTAATAAATACAAACCCATCATAACCAAGCCCTGCACGCTTAAAAACCCGAAATATAATTTAGAGGGAATAACAAGTGCTATTAAAATGGTGTAAACAGGCAGGCGGGCGCTACAGCTCATTAAAGGGGTAACCATTATAGTTAGCAAACGTTCTTTGCGGTTTTCGATATTTCTTGCACTCATAATAGCGGGTACGGCACAAGCCAGGCCACTAATCATGGGCATTACACTTTTACCATTGAGCCCAACTTTGCGCATAAGCTTATCGGTCAAAAAACTTATTCGTGCCATATATCCTGTATCTTCCAACAAGGTTATAAGGCCAAACAATATCATTATCTGCGGAATAAAAACCATAATCCCGCTAAGGCCGGCCAACACTCCATTAATCATAAGGTCGCTCAACCAATTGTCTGGTAAATTGTTGCTTAAAAAGCCACTCAACTTTCCAAAAATCCATTCAATAGCTTCCATGGGGTATTGTGCTATCCAAAACACACTTTGAAATAGCAGGAATAAAACAGCCAGCAAAATAAGATAACCCCATTTTCTATCTAATAATACAGTATCAAGTTTTTCAGTAAAAATTGCTTTTTTTAAAGGGTCACTTTCCACAACAGTTTGTTGCATAATGTGTTTAATGTGGGCGTAGCGCTGTATTATTTCTTCTGCCTGTGTGCGTGTGGGGTTAAATTGTGTGTCTGCTTCAATGGCTTCTATTTTTTCCTGTACCGGGGTGTCTAGTTTAAAATGCTCGTGATTTATCAGGTAATGCAGCGCTGTGTAATCACTTATACCAGGTAATAATTTTTTTACGCCGTCAATTGAATTTTCAGCAAGGTTGCTGTTGTTGATAAATTCCCTTGGTGCGCCAATGTGATTTGCGGATGTTTGGTCTATTATTTTTTTTAATTGTTGCACGCCTTTGCCTTTCCTGGGATTAATGCTTACTACAGGCACCCCTAATTCTCTTTCAAGGCCCGCGAGATCAATTTGAGTCCCTTTGTTGGCAGCAAGGTCCATCATGCTAAGTGCCAGCACTACTGGTATTTTAAGATCAATTATTTGCGAACAAAATAAGAGATTCCGCTTTAGGTTGCTGGCGTCGGCTATCAGTAAAACCATATCTGGTTTTACATCTTCATCCTGTTGCAGCAACACTTTATACGCCACCCACTCATCAGACCTTTTAGGGTATAAACTATAGCTGCCCGGCAAATCAATAAGTGTAGCAGTAAGCGTTTCGGAAATAGCGCATTGCCCGGTTTTTTTGTCAACTGTAACGCCGGGGAAATTGCCTACTTTTTGATTTAGGCCGGTTAACACGTTAAACAAGGAGCTTTTGCCGCTGTTAGGATTTCCTACTAATGCTATGTTGATTTTTTTAGCCAAAATTAATTGACTGCAAAAGTAACGGCTAAGTTGCTGCTATTGTTACGAAATTAGAAAGAAGGTGACGCATTTGGGAATAACAAAGAAAGCATATAATATATCCGTTACCTATGGGTTAGTTTATCGGGATTCAGCGGAACAATCCACCATTCACCAGCCTAATTTTGCCAATTATCATTTACGCTTTACTCATCTAAGCGTTATTAATCCTTTCAAATCCTTTGCTGTAAAGACTTATAGCCTAAATCAAAGAATAATGCACCGCCGACTACTAAAAAATAAATGGTACTATGTGTTGTATAGTACTGTTTAATTTATATCTTTGTGTTGTAAAGGTTAAAAGTCGACGATTAAAGGTGGACAAGCCGGAAGGCCACTTGAAATAATAAAACTTCATAAACCCGATAAAAATGATCTTAAAATATCGAAGCCATGAACATTGAAAATACAGCCAGCCAAATGCGAAAAGGAGTGTTGGAATTCTGTATTCTTTCGGTGATAAAACAGGGAGAAGCTTATCCATCAGACATTATCGATAAGATGAGAGCGGCCAACCTGAATATCTTTGAAGGAACACTATATCCACTTCTTACAAGATTAAAAAATGCGGAATTTCTCACTTACCGTTGGGTGGAAAGTAACAGTGGCCCGCCACGTAAATATTTTTCATTAACAGAAAAAGGAGATGCCTTCTATAAGGAGCTTGAAGCAACCTGGAACGAACTGGCCAATGCCGTTAAAGCGCTTTCAGATGCAGAACAGGAGTATACCAGTAACACCAACTTCAACAATCCGCAATAGAAGGTATAAACATAATTTTTGTTGTGGACACAATCAACTAACGAACAAGTAATACAATTAACCATGAAACAAGTAATAAATATAAACTTCCACGGACAAGTAGTTCCAATAGAGGTGTCTGCTTTTGACTTACTTAAACAATATACGGCCAGCCTTGATAATTATTTTGCAAATGAAGAAGGCAAAGAAGAAATTATCAACGACATTGAAAGCCGAATAGCAGAACTTTTTCAGGAAAGATTAAAGAAAGGAGTTACCTGCATTACAGATGACGATGTAAATGCCATCATTAAAAGTATGGGTAGGCCTGAAGAATTTGAGGGCGAGGATGCCACCTCTTCCAGTCAAAACACTTCCTCTACCTCTTCTTCATCATCTTACACAAATGCACAACATGGCCAGTACAACACCGGATTCTCTTCCGAACCACGGCGTTTATACCGGGATGAAAATGATAAAATACTGGGCGGCGTTTGTGCAGGGTTGGCCAATTATTTTGGTATTGATATTGTAATAGTGAGAATCATTTTTGTAGTGTTGGCTATTTCATTTGGCTTTGGTTTAATACCCTACATTATTTTATGGATAGCGGTACCAAGCAGTGCCACTAAAGTAATTGGTGGCACCCGCAAAAGAATGTTCAGAGATCCTGATGATAAAAAAATTGCGGGCGTGTGCGGCGGCATTGGTAATTATTTTGGAATAAACCCATGGATACCAAGAATATTTTTTCTGTTGCCTCTTTTTTCATTTGTGTTCAACTGGCATGGGGGATTTATGAATTTCCCTAATTTTTTCAAGTTTGGATTTAGCCCCGGCGCATTGATTATTTACATTATTTTATGGCTGGTAATACCTGAAGCAGCCACCACTGCAGAAAAACTAGAGATGAAAGGCGAAAAGGTCGACCTGAATTCAATTAAAAATTCAGTGGTGGAAGAAATGAAAGGTGTACATCAAAGAGCGGAGAAATTGGGTAACGAAGCAAGGGCATTTGCAGAAGCCAAGGGAAAAACAATGGGAGCAGAAATGGGAAGTGCTGCACGCCGAAGTGGGAGTTCGTTGGGTGATGTTATTGTATTCATTGTTAAAGCCTTTGCTTATTTTATCCTGGGATGTTTCGGTATTGCCTTTGTAATAGCATTGTTTGCTTTTGCAATTGTTTCAATCGGCGTATTTCCTCTAAAAGATTATTTACTAACCGATGGATGGCAGAATATTTTTGCATGGGGAACACTGTTGTTTTTTATCGCAATACCTGTTATTGGAATTATTACATGGATCATTCGCAGGCTCACAAAAATCAGGAACAATAGTAAAGTGCTGCGCTTCACGTTTTTTGGTCTATGGCTCATTGGGTTGTTCTGCTTTATCTCTATGATAGTTTCTGTTGCCGGAGATTTTAAATCGGCAAATAGTATAAGTGAGGAAGAAATTGCGTT
>JBGSIG010000195.1:0-9125 GCA_041742655.1 Ferruginibacter sp.
GGGCCGATGTCAGTAGTATTTACCGGAACACTTCTGTAAGTAAGTATTTCCAATCCTATCTTTTCAGCTGCACGGTTAAAAATATCCCTGCACTCTTCACGCAATTTTATTTCTTTAGGAAAAAATATTACTCCTACGCCATATTTACCAAAGGCTGGCAAGTGAACACCTAATTTTACACATTCATCAAAGAAAAATTCATGCGGTATCTGGATGAGGATACCTGCACCGTCGCCCGTATTGGTTTCGCAACCACAGGCACCTCGATGCTCCATGTTCTCTAAAATTGTAAGTGCATCAGAAATGTGCTGGTGCGCTTTGTTTCCTTTTATATCAGCCACAAAACCGATACCACAGGAGTCATGCTCAAATTTCGGATCGTACAGGCCAGCGCCATGAACTGAAGAGTTATCAATGGCTACCAGATTGTTCGCCGGGGCTACCTGTTCATTTAGCATTTTAGAAGTTGCAGTTGTGTTCATCAGTCAAAATTTAATTTTTGAAAATAGAAATTCACTTTAATATGAATTCATCCTGGCAGTGGCAATCGTTAAATTATGCAAGTTTAAACAAGGTATCCGTACAGATTATCATCTTTTTTTAGTTCCGTAAAATTGATTTGGTATTTAACCAAATTCTGTAACAGAGCAGTATAATCAGCTTTTGATTTTAATTCAATCCCTACTAAAGCCGGCCCCGTTTCTTTGTTGTGCTTTTGCATATACTCAAAACGGGTGATATCATCATTTTCGCCCAACACAAAGTTTACAAACTCTTTTAAAGCCCCCGGTCTTTGTGCAAACCTAATTAAAAAATAGTGTTTTAAACCTTCAAACTGAAGCGAACGTTCTTTTATTTCCTGCATTCTGTCAATATCATTGTTACCGCCGCTCAATATGCATACTACATTCTTACCTTTTATTTCCTCAGCATAATCATCCAATACAGCTATGGACAATGCTCCGGCAGGCTCCGCTACTATGGCATCTTGGGTGTATAATTTTAAAATTGTGGTACAAACTTTTCCTTCGGGTACAAGATGTATTTCACGCAATACTTCTTTGCAGATAGGGAAAGTAATATCGCCCACTCTTCGTACCGCAGCACCATCTACAAAGCGATCAATGCTGTCAAGTGTAACTGGTTTCCCCTCCCTAAACGACTCAAACATAGCCGGTGCGCCTTCAGGCTCCACTCCTATCAATACGGTGCCTGGGGAAAAAATTTTAAAGTAGGTACCGACACCTGCGCTCAATCCGCCACCGCCAACAGGTAAAAATAAAAAATCTATGGCCCCTCCTATCTCTCCGCCGCGGCGGACGGGAAAAGGAGAAGATTGCTGCGATCCGCTTTCAGCATCCTGAGTCCACTGTTCTAATATTTCTACACCAACTGTGCCTTGCCCTTCTATAATTTTATTGTCATCAAAAGGGGGTATAAAAAACATCCCATTTTGACTGGTATATTTTTTTGCAGCGGCAGCGCAATCATCAAATGTATCTCCAACCAATTTTATTGCTATCCACTCGCCGCCAAACATTTTTGTCTGCGTTATCTTTTGATTGGGCGTTACCACCGGCATAAATACCACACCTTTTGTTTTCAGCTTTTTACAACTAAATGCAAAACCCTGCGCATGATTGCCAGCACTTGCACAAACTACTCCCCGCTGCAATTGTTCGTGTGATAAACTACTCATCATATTGTAAGCGCCACGTAATTTATAAGAGCGCACAATTTGCAAATCTTCTCTCTTTAAAAAAACATTACATTGGTATTTTTTTGAAAGACATGCATTATAGGAAAGCGGTGTGCGGTTTATAATATTTTTTAGGCGTATGGCGGCAGCGGAGATTCCACCACCTTCCCCTCCCGATAAAGAATCGGGACCTTTTGCCGGGGAGTTATTCGAAGAACCTGTTTTTTCAACAAGATCAATCAAGTCGTTGTCCCCCTCAAGGCTATTTAAAATATTTATAACTGTGTTCATAAATGATCCTTCCTCAAAAATTACTTTACAAAAAAGCGTATACCCCGCAAATAACTCTCCGCCGCGGCGGACGGGGGCCTACACTACCGTATTAATCGTTTTCATTTCAGTCATTGCCTGCCGTAATTCTGCGCCAATTACTTCTACCTGGTGGTAGCGGATAATTTCATTTACAGCGATAATCACTTTATTGTCAACACCTGCATCAATGCCTTCATTGAAATTTTTACCGATCAGGTTAGTATCCACCGTTTTCATAAATTCGGCCAGCAAAGGTTTACAGGCATGATCAAATAAATAGCAGCCGTATTCTGCTGTGTCAGAAATAACCCTGTTCATTTCAAACAACTTTTTGCGTGCAATGGTGTTGGCAATTAATGGCGTTTCGTGCAAGGATTCATAATATGCAGACTCTTCTTTAATGCCAGATTCTACCATTGTTTCAAAAGCAAGTTCTACTCCCGCTCTTACAAATGCTACCATTAATAATCCATTGTCAAAATATTCCTGTTCGGCAATTTTATAAACAGATGGTGCTGTTTTTTCAAATGCAGTTTCGCCGGTGGCAGCTCTCCATTTTAATAAATTTTTATCGCCATCAGCCCAATCTTCCATCATTGTTTTTGAAAAATGGCCGCTCATAATATCATCCTGGTGTTTTTGAAACAGCGGACGCATAATGTCCTTCAACTGCTCAGAAATTTCAAAGGCTTTAATTTTTGCAGGGTTGCTTAGCCTGTCCATCATAGCAGTGATACCGCCTTGCTTTAATGCTTCGGTAACTACTTCCCAACCATACTGAATTAATTTTGATGCGTATGCTTTGTCGATATTTTTTTCTACCATTTTATCAAAACACAGGATAGAACCCGTTTGCAAAAGGCCGCATAAAATAGTTTGCTCGCCCATTAAATCTGATTTCACTTCTGCTACAAAAGACGATTTTAAAACGCCGGCCTTGTGGCCACCCGTTGCCACAGCATAGGCTTTTGCATAACCCCATCCTTTTTCTTCAGGATCATTTTCTGGATGTACCGCGATTAATGTGGGTACGCCAAAACCTCTTTTATATTCTTCCCTCACTTCAGTACCGGGGCATTTTGGAGCCACCATTATCACGGTAATATCTTTGCGTATTTCCATACCCTCCTCTACAATATTAAAACCGTGAGAATAGGATAAAGTTGCGCCCTGCTTCATCAAAGGCATAACAGCACTTACAACCGCAGTATGTTGTTTGTCGGGTGTAAGATTAATTACAAGATCGGCCGCCGGGATCAATGCTTCATAAGTGCCAACATTAAAACCATTTTCGGTAGCACTTTTCCATGATTGTCTTTTAGCATCAATGGCTTCCTGCCTCAACGTATACGAAATGTCGAGACCACTATCCCGCATATTCAAACCCTGGTTTAAGCCCTGGGCGCCGCATCCTACTATCACTATTTTTTTTCCTTTCAGTTCATTTACACCATCTGCAAATTCACTTTTGTCCATAAACTCACATACACCTAATTGATTCAGTTTTTCTCTTAGTGATAATGTGTTAAAATAATTAGCCATTGATTTTTTGTTTATTGTTTTTAGTTTATTGTTTTTAGTTTACTTCGCTTTACATACTAAACACCTCTTCCTGCCGGTTTAAAAATTCATTTTCAATTACCTCTTCACCGGGTTCTTTTTTCTCAAATTCTTTTAGCTTTTTATGAAACCCCTGGCTTTCTGTGATAATAGCAATTCTTGCACTGCGTACAAATTCTATTAAACCGAAAGGTTCCAATGCCTTGATGAGTTTGTTGGTTTCTTCCCGATGCCCCGTTGTTTCAAACACAGTAAAATCTTTACGAATGGCAACTACCCCGGCGCCGCATTCCCTTAATAACCTTTCAACTTTTACCTTTTCGGCCACTTCGTTTGTAGGCACCTTGTATAATGCCATCTCTTGCCATACAATTTCATCATTGGTGTTGTAATATGCTTTCAGCACTTCTACCTGCTTTTCGATTTGCCGGCAAACTTTTCTCACTACTTCTTCTGTTTCGTCTATTAATATTGTAAAGCGGTGAATACCTTCAATCTCTGATGGAGAAGTATTCATGCTATCAATATTAATTTTTCGTCTTGAAAAAATAATAGCAATACGATTTAGTAACCCAATTTGGTTTTCTGTGTACACTGTTATGGTATATTCCTGTTTCATGTCGTTATTTATTATTAAGTCCGTTTTAAGTATTCTATACGCGATGAAAAATTTATTTGATTGCGATTACTCTGAATCTTTTATAATCGGCATACCACTCGCCGTCTCTATATTGTGTCGGCTTAACGGCATCCTGTACTTCATCCAGAATTGTATTCACCACCACTTCATCAATTCCTTTTAAAAAGGTGCTGCCAAACATTTTTACCCAATCCTTAATGCCAGTCCCGGTATCATTCAATTTTGTTTCACGGTTAAAATGCGCCGCATAGGTAACCCTGAAACCTCTTCTTTCCAACAACCCGGTATACTCACTTAACGAAGGAAAATACCACAACGGAATAGCTGCGTTATCGGCAAAACCATGTTTTATTAAACTGCTTTTTAATGCAGTAGTTATTTTCTCTACATTGTATTTACCGCCCATCTCCAACACAATTCTTCCGGTCTTTTTTAAATTGCGGTACATGCAGTCAATTGCCATTTCTTTTTGCAGTACCCAATGCAATACAGCATTGGAAAAAATGGCATCGAAATGTTCATCAAAATAAAACTCTGTGGCTGACTGCACTTTAAATTCAAGTTCAGGATATTGCAGTTTTGCTTTTGCTACCATTTCCAACGAACTGTCTATGCCCACTACAGTAGCTCCCGCCTCAGCAATAACATTGGCCAGGTAGCCTGTACCGCAACCCAAATCAAGTATGCGTTCGCCGGGCAATGGGTTCAATGCATCCACCAGGTCTTCGCCGTATTTGAAAACAAAAGAATGCTTGTCATCATACAATCCCGCATTCCAATTAGTATGTGCCGGTGCTATATCCATTATTTATTTACAATTCTTTTAAGTGCCATTGAATATCCCAAATGCAACCCTTCATGTGTTGATAAAAATTTCACAGCATCTTCAATACTTGTTAATTCAACACCAAAACTGGTCGTGTATGCATTGTAGTTACTAAAGATCCCTCCTTCTATGTCTATAACCAGTTCATCTATTAACTGCACCGACTTCTCTTTGAAAAATGCCACTTCATTTTCATTTACAAATGTTTCTGGCTTTGTTCCTTTTGAATATTTTGATATATATATTTCCTCAATCTTTAGAGGAAGCCCCGCGAGTTTATAACAAAGTATTTGCTGACTAACTATTGTATGCGCAAAATTCCAGGCAATATTATTATTAAATCCTTCAGGAATTTTGTTAAGCGTATCAATAGATAATCCTTCCAATAATTGAATGAAATTTTTCCTTGTAGTTTTTACAATGTCAATACTTTTATTAATTTCTATTACCATTTTTTAAATTTTTTTAACTTAACTCAATCTTATTTCAGCAACACTGCAACCCTGCGGCACCATTGGAAAAACGTTGTTTTCTTTGCCAACCATCACTTCCAGCAAATAGGCGCCGTCATGATCCAGCATAGCTTTTAATGCAGTTTTAAGGTTTGCCCTTTCACTTACACATTGTCCTTCGATCCTATACCCTTTTGCTACCTGTACATAGTCGGGGCTTTCAATATCTACAAACGAATAACGCTTATCATGAAACAACTGCTGCCATTGCCTCACCATCCCTAAAAATTGGTTATTAAGAATTAATATCTTAACATCAGTTCCGGTTTGCATGATGGTGCCTAATTCCTGGATGTTCATTTGCATGCCACCGTCGCCGATTACAGCAACTACTTTACGATGGGGTGCACCAAATTTTGCACCAATGGCGGCAGGCAATGCAAAGCCCATGGTGCCTGCACCGCCGGAAGTAATATTACTTTTAGTTTCATTGAACTTCGCATAACGGCAGGTAACCATCTGGTGTTGGCCTACGTCGGTAACAATAATGGCATTGCCATCGGTGAGTTCGTTTAGTATTTTAATTACCTCCCCCATTGTTAATTCATCTCCGGTCGGGTTCAGTTCGTCTTTTATTACAATATCAATTTCTTTTTGTGTAAACTCCCTGAATTTAGTCATCCATTCAGCATGCTGCTTTTTCTCAATTAGTTGAGTCAGCATTGGCAATGTCTCTTTACAATCGCCCCAAACAGGTATTGTTGATTTTACATTTTTGTCTATCTCAGCAGGATCAATATCCAGATGAATTACTTTGGCTTGCTTGGCGTATTTGTCAAGGCGGCCAGTAACCCTGTCATCAAAACGCATTCCTACCGCTATCAACACATCACACTCATTGGTTAAAACATTGGGGCCATAGTTACCATGCATACCCAACATACCCACATTCTGCGGGTGATCTGTTGGCAAGGCGCTTAAGCCAAGTATGGTCCATGCTGCAGGCAATCCGCCTTTTTCAATAAATCCTTTAAATTCTTTTTCAGCCCCCCCTAAAATAACTCCCTGGCCAAAAATTACAAATGGCTTTTTAGCCTCATTGATCAATTTGGCTGCTTCTTCAACATATTTTTTTCTTACAATCGGGGCCGGCCTGTAACTGCGTATATGCGTACACTTTACGTATCCCTTATAATCAAACTTTTGTATTTGCGCATTCTTGGTAATGTCAATCAATACAGGCCCTGGCCTGCCTGTTGCCGCTATGTAAAAAGCTTTGGCCAGTACCGAAGGTATTTCGGTTGCATCTGTTACCTGGTAATTCCATTTAGTAACAGGTGTGGTGATATTAATAACATCCACTTCCTGAAAGGCATCTGTGCCCAACAAATGCGCATACACCTGGCCGGTGATGCAAACCAATGGTGTGCTGTCAATCATTGCGTCGGCCAAACCCGTTACAAGATTAGTGGCACCTGGGCCGCTTGTTGCAAACACAACCCCGGTTCTGCCGGATGCACGTGCGTAACCCTGACCGGCATGTATACCGCCCTGCTCATGACGAACAAGTATATGTTTTATTTGCTCATGATAATCGTACAAGGCATCGTAGATAGGCATTATAGCACCACCCGGATAGCCAAAAATAGTATCTACTCCTTCTGCTACAAAAGCTTCCAGCACAGCTTGTGAGCCGGAAATTTCTCCAGTCGCTAATGGCTTGGTGTTCGGAGATACTGCCTTTACTTCTACGTTTTTCGCTTTTGTAATTTCTAATGTTTCCATTGTTTAAATTTTATTTTGCAATCGTCAATCGAATGGTTATCCGATTAATTTTTTTTAACTGTTTTATTTTTCAATTTGCTCATGAACAATTTATCAGAGCGATTATTCATCCGTTACGCACCCCTCAGATGCGTCCTTTACATATTTTGCGTATTTAAATAATATTCCTTTAGTGGCTTTTAATGCCGGTTGTTTCCAGGCGGTTCTTCTTTTGACTATTTCCTCTTCAGAAACTTTTAAGGTAATCGCTTTGGTTGCCACATTAATTTCAATTTCGTCGTTGTCTTGTACCAATCCTATTAGCCCACCTTCAAATGCTTCCGGGGTTATATGCCCTACCACAAAGCCATGCGTTCCGCCACTAAATCTTCCGTCAGTAATCAGGGCTACAGTTTTGCCCAAACCTGCACCAATAATAGCCGATGTTGGCTTTAACATTTCGGGCATACCGGGTGCACCCTTTGGTCCCACATGTGTTATCACCACCACATCTCCGGGCTTTATACGGCCGCTGTTAATACCTTTTATCAATTCAAACTCTCCATTAAAAACCCTTGCAGGACCTTCAAATAGTTCGCCTTCTTTACCGCTTATTTTTGCTACGCTTCCTTTAGTTGCAAGGTTGCCAAACAATATTTGTAAATGCCCGGTTTTCTTTATCGGGTTCGAAACAGGTAAAATAATTTTCTGCGTTTCAAAATCCAGTTCAGGTACATCCGCTAAATTTTCTGCAATTGTTTTTCCTGTTACTGTCATACAATCGCCGTGCAGTAAACCTACTTTCAATAAATATTTCATTACTGCCGGAACCCCGCCAATATTGTGGAGGTCTTCCATCAAATATTTTCCGCTTGGTTTTAAATCGGCCAACACAGGAACTTTATCACTGATAATTTGAAAGTCATCCTGTGTAAAAGATACATCCACACTTTTAGCAATTGCTATAAAATGTAATACAGCATTTGTACTTCCGCCCAGCGCCATGATAACAGTAACAGCATTTTCAAATGCTTTTCTTGTCATGATGTCAGAAGGTTTAATGTCCATTTCCATCAGGCGGCGAATTGCTTTACCTGCGTCTAAACATTCTTTCTTTTTTTCTTCGCTCATTGCAGGGTTGGAAGAAGAGTAAGGCAGGCTCATACCCAATGCTTCGATGGCACTGCTCATGGTATTTGCTGTGTACATACCACCGCAAGCTCCTGCACCCGGGCAACTGTTCATAACGATTCCTTTAAAATCGGCTTCTTCCAAAGTACCGGCTATCTTTTGCCCCAAGGCTTCAAAAGCGGATACTATATTTAGATCCTGTCCCTTATAATGACCGGGAGCTATTGTGCCGCCATACACCATAATAGATGGGCGGTTTAACCTTCCCATGGCCATGATAGAACCGGGCATATTTTTATCACAGCCCGGTATGGCAATTACAGCATCGTAATATTGAGCGCCGCAAACAGTTTCAATGGAGTCGGCAATAATATCACGACTTACCAGGGAATAACGCATGCCATCTGTGCCATTACTCATGCCATCGCTAACACCGATGGTATTAAAAATCAGCCCTACCAAATCATTTTCCCAAATGCCTTGTTTAACTAATTTAGCCAAGTCATTCAGGTGCATATTGCATGTATTGCCATCGTAGCCCATACTTACCACACCAACCTGCGCTTTTGCCAAATCTTCATCTGTTAACCCAATACCATAAAACATGGCCTGTGCGGCGGGCTGGGTTGCATCCTGTGTGATGGTTCTGCTGTATTTATTTAATTCCATTTTTTATCTTGAACAAATTTTAACTGATCTTTTTTTGATATAAAAAAGCCCCGTCTCTTTTGAAGGCGGGGC
>JBGSIG010000196.1:0-2168 GCA_041742655.1 Ferruginibacter sp.
GGCGGTGCTGCTATGAAATTTGTTCAGGATAACCAGGCGAGGTCTTCTTATGGGGTAATTCGTGGTTTACATTTTCAACAATCTCCGCACGCACAAACCAAGTTAGTTCGTGCTTTGAGCGGATCAATTTTAGATGTGGTGGTCGACATCAGGAAAGGGTCTCCGAAATATGGAGAAGTTTTCAGCATAGAGTTGTCGGCCGAAAATAAAAGGCAGTTATTGGTGCCGAAAGGGTTTGCTCACGGATATGCTGTATTAAGTGAAACAGCCGAAGTGCTGTACAAATGTGATGCGTTTTATAATAAGGAAAGTGAGGGTGGTTTATTGTACAATGATCCAGCATTAAATATAGACTGGCGTATACCTGCTGATAAAGTTTTAGTTGCAGACAAAGACCGGTTGCTTTCCGGTTTAGAAACTTGCACTGCTAATTTCATTTTCTAGTAAATTATTTTTTGTGGCAGATAAAAAGACAATTTTAGTAACCGGTGCCAATGGGCAGTTGGGCAATGAAATGAGGGTCATCTCATCATCATATCCCGCATATAATTTTTTATTTGTTACGAAAGAAGATTTACCCATTGATGATCTTGATGCTGTAAAAAAATATTTTGTTCAGCACAGTATTGATTATTGCGTTAATTGTGCGGCTTACACAGCAGTGGACAAAGCCGAAACGGAAACCGAAAAAGCATTGCTCATAAATGCAACCGCCACAGGCAACCTGGCTGCGGTGTGCAAACAGCACAATACTCAATTCATACATATTTCAACTGATTATGTTTTTGATGGCACTTCAATAATACCATATAAAGAAGATCATCCCGTGGCGCCCGTTAATATGTATGGAGCAACAAAACTAAAAGGCGAGGAGCTGGCACAACAAAACAATTCCGGCACCATCATCATTCGCACATCATGGGTCTATTCCAGTTTTGGAAATAATTTTGTGAAAACTATGTTGCGGCTCATGAAGGAAAAAGAGCAATTAAATGTAGTGAGCGACCAGGTTGGATGCCCAACTTACGCAGCCGATCTTGCGGCTGCCATTATGCAAATAATTGTTTCAGGTAAAGCATCAGAAAACCC
Source organism: Ferruginibacter sp. (assembly GCA_041742655.1). Lineage (GTDB taxonomy): Bacteria > Bacteroidota > Bacteroidia > Chitinophagales > Chitinophagaceae > Ferruginibacter. The sequence continues at coordinate 1,090 of JBGSIG010000196.1, forward strand.
GGGCGTGTATAATTTCTCAAACAGCGGAGTAATAAATTGGTGGCAGTTTGCGGTGGCTATTAAGGAACTATCTGGCAGTAAATGTATCGTCAATCCAATTCCTTCGTCAAATTATCCAACTCCTGCAAAGCGTCCGGCTTATTCTGTGATGGATACTGCAAAAATTCAAAACGTTTATTCGTGCGACGTTCCTCTTTGGAAAGATAGCCTGCAAAAATGTTTATTGTTATTGGGGTAAATTACTTCTCCTTGTTGCGGATGAAAATTAATTTCGTTCCACCTTTTTCTGTTTCTCTTTTATCAATTTCAAACTGTTGCAAAGAATTTATAAAGGGTGTAAGTTTTAGGAAGCCATAATTTCGGGGGTCAAAATTCGGTTGCTTTTTTAGCACCAGGTTTCCCACATCTCCCAAAAATGCCCACCCGTTTTCATCTGCCAGGTCATTGATGGTAGCAGCAATTAATTTAAGCGTCTCTTTATTCACCTTGTCAACAACGGCAGGCTTAGGTTGAGGCCTGTTGGCTTTTGTTTTAGGAGTTTCTGTTTCCCCTGATTCAAATAGCGGAATAATTTCCATGTAAATGAATTTATCGCAGGCAACAATAAAAGGATTCGGGGTTTTCTTTTGTCCGATGCCGAAAACTTTCATTCCCGCTTCTCTAAGCCGGGTAGCCAACCGGGTAAAATCGCTGTCGCTTGATATAATACAAAATCCATCCACTTTACCCGAATATAAAATATCCATTGCGTCAATAATCAAAGCGCTGTCACTGCTGTTTTTGCCGCTCGTATAGCTATATTGTTGAATGGGTGTAATTGCATTTTCTAAAAGTACATTTTTCCAGCCAGATACAGTAGGCTTTGTCCAGTCACCATAAATTCTTTTAAAAGTCGGAGTGCCATATTTGGTAATCTCTTCCATTACACCCTTAACATTACTGTAAGGCACATTATCAGCGTCAATTAAAACTGCAAGTCGTATATCTTTTTCAAAGTCCATAACACAATGTACTTCTTTTTTATAATTTTTATTTATTGCAACAAAGGTTAATTGGCATTAAGTCGTCAAGACGTTTTG
>JBGSIG010000197.1:0-2389 GCA_041742655.1 Ferruginibacter sp.
GTTGGTACTTGCATAATTGGTATTTAATACCCCATATAATGAAACCGAAGGATAATACGCACCATTGGCAACCTTTACCGCGGCAGTACTTGACTTTACCCTTGCTTCACTTGCTTTAACAGAGGCAAGGGTTTGCAATGCCGATGAATAAATTTCGTCCGGCACTGCATCGTACATTTGAATGGTATTACTAATACCCTCTCTTTCAATTTCCATACTGGCATTATAGGGTATATTTAATAGTTCTGTTAAGGTAAGAAAGCTGTTAGAAAGATTATTTTCAGCGGCAATAATTGCCAGCTCATCTCCGGCATATTGCCCCTTAAGATCACTCAAATTTCCCGGAGGGGTAGCGCCTTCTCTTGCAATTATTTCCAGCCTTTCTACCTGTTGTTTCGACACTGATCCCTGCTGCCTGGCCAATGCCAATGCATCTTCATTACTTAATATTTGCAGGAATGCCAATATTACCCTTAACGTCAATTCATCTTTACGCTGTTGCCATTCCATCGTGGCTGTAGCAAAAGCAAACTCAGTTTGTTTGATGCTGTTCTTTAATTGAAAGCCGCTAAATATTGGCAAACTTGCCTGCGCATTTACATTGCTTGAAGTCAGTTGCTGGTTAATGTATAAGTTAGTAACCGGATCCAGACTTCGGCCATTATTATCGCCATAATTGAAACTTCCCTGGGCAACCGGTAGCCTGTTGTTTTTCGCCTGCTTGTAATTTATTTCGGCATTTTTCGCCAGCAACTGACTTTGCTGTGTCAAAATATTATTTCTCAATGCCGTATCAATAGCCTGTTGCAAAGTCAACTTAATATTTTGCGCAGTTGCAGATGCCATACAAAAAAACATACTGCATAAAATAAACCTCATTTTCATTTTTTATATTTTTGTTTCTGGATTTGAAGCCTAATCTATTTTATTCCCCAACCTGGTAAAGTACAAAAGGAATAAATTATCCATTAATTCTGTATTCTTCCATCCAGCAAATGAATTATCCTTTTTCCATAGCTGGCATTTTTTTCCGAGTGTGTAACCTGGATGATTGTTACTCCTTCATCATTCAATGTTTTAAATAATTCCATTATCTCCTCCCCTTGTTTCGAATTTAAATTGCCGGTCGGCTCATCGGCCAATAAAAGTTTTGGCTTGGCAATTAAGGCTCTTGCAATGCCTACCAACTGCTGCTGGCCGCCGCTCAACTGGGCTGGAAAAAGATCTTTTTTACCTACTATACTAAACCTGTCAAGAATATCCGCTACCATTGCCGATCTTTCAGATGATTTTATATTTTGATAAATCAGCGGCGTTTCAATATTTTCATATACAGTTAGTTCATCAATTAAATGATAAGCCTGAAACACAAAACCAATGTATTGTTTGTACAGAGCAGCCTTTTCTTTCTCTCTTAGCTTATTTACTGTCTCGTGCAAAAAATGATAGTCACCTTCATTGGCCTCGTCGAGCATACCAATAATGTTAAGCAAGGTAGATTTGCCAGAACCAGAAGGCCCCATAATAGAAACAAATTCGCCTTCCGCAATATCGAGGTTGATATCCTTTAATAGAAAAGTGCGGTTAGAACCCGTATTTACCCATTTAAAAATTTTCTGTAGTTGTATCATTATCGTCTGTTATTTATTGTTTTTTGGTTTATGGTTGATCACCCGCTTTTCGGGTATTCCCTCAATGTTTCAAAGTTAGTCAATCATTGTGCCAATAGAAAAACCCTTTACTATAAAGGGTTTTAGCGTTTTAAGTAAAAACAAAAGTGTTCGAAAACGGACAGTTGGTGTGCAGAAGCGGACAGTGGGCTACTCCATCCGTAAACTTTTTACCGGGTTGGCAAGTGCGGCTTTTATTGTTTGCAGACTTATCAAAATTCCGGTAACCAATGCAAGCAATACAACTGAAATAATAAATGGTGAGGCCGTTATTTCTACTCTAAAAGCATAAGCCTGTAACCACTTATGCATAATAAGGTATGCTAGCGGACAGGCAACAACACCTGCCATCAAAATGACGGTCAAAAATTCTTTCATAAACAAGGTAATGACACCGGCAACGGACGAGCCCAATACTTTTCTGATGCCTATTTCCTTGGTGCGCTTTTGTATGCTTAATGCAATTAGGCCAACAACACCCAGCAATACTATAATCAGCGAAAGAACAGTGGCTGTGTATGCAGCTTTCTTTAATTGTACTTCTGTAGTGTACAGTTTGGCCAATGTATCATCCATAAACGTATATTCGAATGGTGTGCCTGGCAGTAATACGGACCATCGCTTTTGTAATGCTTCTATAGAACTGCTGATATTGCCAGGTTTTAATTTAAAAGACATTAAACGAAATATTGTGTTTACTCCCACATGCATAAAAGTAA
>JBGSIG010000198.1:0-7257 GCA_041742655.1 Ferruginibacter sp.
TTAGTGTGATAATAAAAGAAAAATAATTTTCGTCTTCCTTATGTAATGCCGACTCTTTGCCGGCAGGTTGCAACATAATGAGCAATATTTTCTACAATATAATCAATTAAGAATTGCCTTTGTTTTAATTATTGGGTCGGCATTGTGTGTAGCCTGGTAGGCAGCTATTGTGCCTGCAAAGCCCGTCCACACAATAAGGGGCAGATAGTAGTACGATAATTTTTTATCCGATTTGTAAAGGAGCGTAAAACTGCTGATAGCAAATGCCGCATCGGCTATCGTCCACGTAGCGGCTAATACAGGGCTTCGTTTATTGAAATACACATAGCCGAAAGAGAAAAATATCAGCCATATCATTGCCTGCAAAGCCAACAGCTTTTTCTTTTGTGGAATATTGGAACTAAGTAATTTTTGTAGTGCCAGCAGCAGAAAAAAATTATTGATATTCCACGCTGGTGCAAACAGCCATCCCGGTGGTGCCCATGGCGCCTGCTTTAACTTTTTATATAATTGTTTGTCTTTGCTGCGGGGCTGCCCACTGGCAAGGCCGCCAATGGCCGATACCACTACAGACAGCAATGCAATTTGCCACCATTTTAATTTTGAGAACCTGTTCATAATCGTTTGGGTTTTTCTTAAACGTAACAGTTCTTTTAATATTAAATATGGTGCCAAAAGGTTAGGATTATAATTTGCATGCTTGTGCAAATTATAATTTATAGAAAAGATTTTCTTCAAGCCAAGTGCATTTTACAGTGCCTTATCTACAAATAATACCAAAATTAATTTGATTTTAGTACAATCTGGCTGAGCTGAAATTCAAGCCTGGCATTTGTACGGCTGGCATTTGGTAAATACCGACTGGACTGATTACAAAAGCACTTCGGTATAAATCTGGCGGAGCATGCTTCAATTATTTATGATGTTGGGATTTATCATAATGCTCCCTTAAAAGGTCTTCACCAAAATCACCGTTAAAGTCTCGCCACACAGTATGGATGTGATTAGCGTTGTTTTGTGTATTATCAAATTCAATTAAAAAAGTTGCTCCCTGCACCCGGTAATAATGCGGTTGGCCAGATACTGTGCCACCGGCCCAACCAAACCTGATTGCATTCATATCTTCTGCGGTAATTTTTTTCATCCTGGTTTTAGCAATATCCGATGGCATTGAAAAAAGGTAGGCAGCTATCAGTTTGTTTAATGTAATTTTTTGTTGAGGTGTCATTTCACTTGCAAAAATCCCAACAGGGTTTAGCGGCGCCACGTGTGCCTTATTTGTAGTTACAATTTCGTCAAATGCTTTTAATTGAAAAATGGCTTTTACTTTTTGCTCCGGAGTAAGAGAGTTGATCAGTACAAATCCCAGGTCTTCTTCATACCTTAGTATGCGCAACCCCTTTTTTGGCCCATCTTTTACCTGTGCCGGATTTGCGCCAAAAAAGAATGGAGCAAATGAAAATTGGTCGTTTACAATTGTAAAGTTCAATGCAATATGGTGCCCGCCAAATTTCCAACCCCATACACTGTCCTTACCAGGCTTTCCGTAAAATGCTACAAAATAATTTTCGGGTACGCGGCTCGTATTTTCAGGCTCTAACTCCTTTAATAAGTATTCAAGACTCATTATGTTTTTTGTTTTTGTGTAACCTTCCTTACTTAAATAAATTTGCATTAGAGTGTAAAGGTTATCCTTTTGATTGTTGTTGAGATCTTTAACAGCAATGCCATTTCGGGTAACTGTTGTGGCCGGAACGAAATGCCAGTCATAACGGTTCATTTCATCAAATGGAAATACCGCATTTTTCTTTTGCGCATCGTTTAAAGAATTTACAAAAGCTATTGCTCTTGCAGAGCCCGCATTTTTACAGGGGATATTTTGCGCCTGCAAATAGACGGGAAATGATAGAAAAATAAAAAGCTTTGTAGCGGTGATAAAGTTTCTCATTCAAAAAGTATTTATCAAATATATCGCCTTATGTATCAAAAATGATTCTATAGTTTTCTTTTCATGACATTATTGTGAGCCCGTACCACAAATAATTTCTTATAAAATCTTTAAATTATTATTTTTTGTGGGCGGCCCGGTGTTTAAATTTCTGGGAGTTACACAGCACAAGGAACAAATGACCCGCTTAGAGAGGATTTATCTTTCCGGAAATTGCAGTTATCAAAAAAAGGCATCAACCAGGATTATTTTTTATGGATGTAAATTGACAAAGGTTGCTTCAAAAGCTAAATTTTGAATCAACAAAGGCAGCAGGATTTTTTTGAAAACTATTACTTTCCACCGGTCTTTCTTTTCATATTTTTTTAATTCCGACTTTAAATCCCACACATCAAACACTACCCCTGTAATTAGGAAACCCTTTTCAAGTGTGTTCGATAAATGAAAGGCATCAGTTGTCCATACCAAAAATGTTTTACTTCCAACATAAGCCTCGTCTAAATTACCGGCTTCAAAGTCTTTATATTTTCTTTTATAGCTTTCAGCTATATCAACATACGGGTTTCCAAGACCATAGCTATGATGTTCAATGGCCTGATTAAAACCATTTGATACACCTGCCAAAGCAAAGCATGAGTACCCGATTATTTCTTTCTTCGTTGGTTTCCACCATTTTTGCGCTTCTGTTTTATTGATTAAAAAAAACACAACAATGCTTAGCAGAATCTTTTTCATGCGCTTATTTTTAGAAGTATGCCTGATTAATAAAATATATAATTGTAAACACTCAGTGTAAACTATCTCGTATAGATATAATTATGCTACTGAATGGTATAATTAAATGAAAAGGATGTGGTAATAATTTCTTGCGGTCATTGTGCAGGATGGGATTAATGTATGTATTTCTTTTAAGGAAGAAATTGAGATAAGACTGTAAAAATATAAATTTTATTGAAAAAAAGAAATAAACCGGGCAAAAATAAAAAACTGAATTTGTAATGCCGTGTTCGTCTGATCGAGATTTTCGCAACATGCGGTAATATAACAATCGATCTTCCGCAAAACCCCGATGCAGATTACTCTTTAAATTGAATGACCCGGTTTTTCGTTTTTAATATTTGAGGTGGTGTTCATCAGCGGGGTCTCGCAGATCGCACTTCACAGTTTGAAAAGTCTAAAGCGAAGACCCACGCTGGGGCAGAAACAAAAAATATTTGAAAGTTTTCACACTTTGGCCACAACAATACATTTATCTCACCAATACAGAAGTGCCTTTTTGAAAAATGGTTTTACCAGTTTCGGTACTCGTATATTTTAGTTGCCAGGTATAGGCACCTGCAGGTTGTGGCTGGTTTTTAAAAGAGCCATCCCATTTATTTGTCCAGTCTTTGGTAGTGAATAATACCTCTCCATTTCGGCTGAAAATAGTAAACTCCAGCTCAGTAGTGCGGTATGCATTTAAAGGGTACAGGTAATCGTTTAGGCCATCATTGTTGGGTGTAAATGCTTTGGGCACGGCAACAAAACAATTGCTTACCAGTTTCAGGTATTGGGTAGCCGTGTCATAGCAGGCCTTATCATTTTGTACAATAAGTTGCACAGGCAAGAGCTGGTTAGTGTTTATGGCCGCATACATTTGCGGCGGCGGAATTTTCAAATTGCTGGTGATGCCATTTCCAAATTGCCAATGCCAGCTATTGATATTGCCGGTGCTGATATCTGTAAAATAAGCAAGTTCATCAGGGCAATGTTCCGCAGGCATAGTAAAGGCAGCTTTTAAGGAATCATGCTCAAGAAAAAAATTGACCACGGTTGTGTCACTACAAAATCCATTGCTTACAATCAATTGCGTTTTTTTGTTTCCAAAACTGCTGTAAAGTACTGTGGGGTTTTGGCTGTTGCTGGTGCCGTTGTCAAACTGCCAGTTCCAGCTTGTTTTGCCGTTGTCCAAAGCATTAAAATATTGAATGGTATCATTGCGGCAACCTTTAAATATGGTGTAGGTAAAATTGGCATTCACGGTGTCTTTGATGGTGAAGGTGATGGCTGCTCCTGCTGGAGTTTCAAGGCCGCACTGGTCAGTAATGGCATTTCCATCAATACCTTTTAATAAGGTTATGGTATAGGTGCCCTGCTGCACTATGGGTGATGCAAGTTGCAGTTCAATCACATAACTTATACCATTATTACAATAGCCTTTTGCTGCAACTATGGTGACAGGCTGGGGGCCGGTAATGATGAAATCACCGCCACCCGGTGCTACAGAACTACACTGAATATTTCTTTCAAAAACTAACTGCAACATAACGGGCGCACAGGTGGGTTTGGTTATGCTATCTAATGCTACCGGTTTTTTTACTGCTACATCAAAAACTGTGAAATTGCCCTCTTCAATATTATTACCGCAATTGTCTACAATTGTGTTGTTATCACTGCCTTTTTTTATTGCTACATTATAGTTGCCGGGTGGTAAAGGATTCTTTAGGCTAATGGTAACAGAATCTGTATCGTACCGCTGGCTGCATTCATTACCGGCAGCACTACCAATGATATTATTGAATCCCGGTATTTCAAAATCACTGCCATCGGGTGCAATGGACGAGCAGCGCATTTTCTTTGTAAGCTTTACACCCAGTTGAGTACCGTCGCAATTAACCGATGCATTTACCAGCAGTGGCGTTGCAGGATCGGTGATATTGGCAGAACCGCCTTTAAAAGAAAGTGTAAATCCACTTTCTGTATTATCGTAAAAATGGCTCACCAGCAGCAGGTAGGTATGGCCCTCAATCAGGTCAGGTGGTGTGCTGAAAGTAGGTATATTATCGCCGGGTGCAGAAGCACATTCTTTGAAGTTGATGCCGCTGGCGGATGCACCCGTTTTGCCCGTACTGCCACTCCAGTTTGCTCCACGAACCAATGCGCCATCGGAGTAAATTTCGGATGCGCCATGGCCCGTGATATCATAGAACTGCCAGTTGTAATCATCATCTGGTTTTTTTGGGTCAATTGTAAATTCCAGTGTGCCTGATCTGTAGCAGGTAAACGTAAACCAGAAGGGATTTTTATCTTTATAATCTCCCACACCCACAAGACGGCAACCCGGGGCCGGTATAGGATAGTTAAGACAATCCGGTACAGTATCCTGGATAAACAAAGTACTATTGCATACAAGTATAGCCGTTGAAGGAATTTGCCCTCTTACACCGTTGAGCTCGCAATCGCTTTGCGCTACAGCAGTATTAACTGCTACACCCAGCAGGAATGTACTGATACAGTTTTTTAATAACTGCATAGTGCGGTCGGTTACCTGTAAACCTGTTGTATAAATGTTGAAGTAGTGCAAGGAGCCTGGCTTTATTTAAAGCAATCTTTGTTCCTAAATATAGGCAGAAAATAGTTTGTTGCAATGCATTGTGCAGGTCAATTTGCTGGGGTGGCTTCACCTGGGTAATCTTTCACTATAAAAATGTTGATAGTGCCTCTAACCAACTTGAGGTGTGGCAAAAAAAACTGTAAATGGCCTTGAATACGTTAACACGTAAATGTTTGAAAGATATAAAAATGTCTTAACGCCTTAACGGCAAAAAACCACCCTCCCAAGCTATTTCATGCAAATTTTTTTAAACTATATTTATCTTGCCAATGAAACATGGGGCACATATTCCCTGTGTTGACAATTATGAAAATTGCTTATATAATTTTTGATGGAATAACACTGCTTGACCTAGTAGGTATTTATGATCCAGTGAGCAGGTTAAAATCTATGCAATACCTGCCCGATCTTTCCTGGGATCTTTGTTCTTTTACTCCGTCGGTAAAAGATAATTTCGGTTTCGAAATAGTTCCCACAAAAATAAAAGAATCACTGGCAGGTTATGATGCCATTGTTGTTCCTGGTGGGCATGGGACAAGGCAACTTCAAAAAGATAATGAATTTTTAGCGTGGATAAAAACCGGGGATGAGGTAAAATATAAAATGTCCATTTGTACAGGCAGTTTAATTTTAGGAGCTGCCGGATTTTTAAAAGGCAGATCGGCCACCACCAATTACCTGGAGTATGAAACTCTGAGATTGTATTGCGATAGTGTTCTTCAACAAAGAATTGTTGAAGATGGCAATGTTATAACCGCAGGTGCCGTTTCGGCGTCTATCGATCTGGGGCTTTTTTTATGCGAAAAATGGGCCGGTAAAGAGGCTGTGATAGAAATTAGAAAGCGAATGGATTATCATGGGTAAAAAAAATTAACAACAGCTATTTATTCATTTGGATATATATGTATGGTAAAAAGAAAAAAATATTTTTAGAATTGAAGTTGTTTGACGACGTTTTTTTTTTGATATTTTATAACGATCTCTTGTTTTTTAATAAAAATTGCTATATGGTTTCCTCACTTCGATTATTGGCTATTTACCTGGTTGCAACAACTTGTTTTGTTTCGTGCAAATCTGCAAACACTGATTTTGAAAATGTAAAAGTTTCCGGCGGCCTTATTTCCGGAACAGTAAATAAGGATGGTGACATTCATATTTATAAAGGCGTTCCGTTTGCTGCACCACCTGTTGGTAATTTACGTTGGCAGGCACCTCAGGCGTTGAAGCCATGGGAAGGGATTCGTAAATGTGATGCTTTTGGTGCAAGCCCAATGCAGGGGGCTCCTGTTCCTTTTAGTATGTGGACCAAAGAATTTCTTATACCCGATGCACCCATTAGTGAAGACTGCTTGTACTTAAATGTTTGGACTGGCGCAAAAGCGGCTAAAGAAAAACGGCCCGTAATTGTTTGGATCTACGGTGGAGGGTTTTCAAGTGGCGGAGCTGGTTGTCCAATTTATGATGGGGAGGCAATGGCTAAAATAGGGATTGTATTTGTTAGTATAAATTACCGTGTAGGTATATTTGGTTTTTTTGCTTACCCTGAATTAACAAAGGAGTCGCCCAATAAAGCTTCGGGCAATTATGGGTTGATGGACCAGGTTGCTGCATTACAATGGGTGAAAAATAATATTGCTGCATTTGGCGGCGACCCGGATAATGTAACGATAGCGGGCCAGTCAGCAGGTTCCATGAGTGTAAATTGTTTGGTTGCGTCTCCCGTTGCAAAAAATTTATTTGTAAAAGCTATTGCCGAAAGTGGTGCAAGTGTTATAAACAGTGCTTCGCGGAGAAGCGCCACTTTGCAGGAGGCAGAAGAGGATGGAGTAAAAACTGCCACCGCCCTACAAGCATCTTCGCTTGCTGAGTTAAGAAATATATCTGCTGAAGAATTATTAAAAGCGCCCCAGGGTGTTAGAGGCCCTATTGTTGATGG
>JBGSIG010000199.1:0-7707 GCA_041742655.1 Ferruginibacter sp.
GCAACTATTGTTTTGGTGAAGGGGGCGCAGGTACCTATAGTGATGGAAAATTATATACCCGCAGCAATAAAAGGGGTGATATCAACAGGATATTACACCTATTTGTACGTTTCGGGGCCGGGGAAAATATATTGTCCGATGCCCATCCACATATTGGCACCAATAAGTTACCTGCCATTGTAAGTGCTATACGCAAACAAATTGAAGATTGTGGCGGCGATTTTTTATTTGAAAAAAAAGTAACAGATATTATTGTAAACAATGAGCAAGTAAAAGCGGTAAAAACGGCCGATGGCGATACATTTGAAGGAGATGCTTTTATACTGGCAACAGGGCATTCTGCAAGCGATATCTATATACTATTGCATGAGAAAAAGATTTTGATTGAAGCAAAACCTTTTGCCCTGGGGGTAAGGGTAGAGCATCAGCAAAATTTAATTGACGGCATTCAGTATCATTGCGATATAAGAAATGAGTTTTTACAACCGGCAGCATATAGTTTAGTGCAACAGGTAAATGGCCGTGGTGTTTTTTCTTTTTGCATGTGTCCTGGTGGTATTATTGCGCCAGCCGCTACTAACCCCGGGCAGCTGGTTGTAAATGGCTGGAGCCCGTCTAAGAGAAATAATCCCTATGCCAACAGTGGTATGGTGGTACAGGTTGAATTGAAAGACGTTTTTCAGAATAAAAATATTAACGCCATAGGTGAATTAGCTATGCTGAAGTTTCAGCAACATGTAGAAGAAAAATCTTTTGCAGCCGGTGGAGGCAGATTTGTGGCACCAGCACAAAGAATGGTTGATTTTTCGAAGGGGAAATTATCCACTGATTTGCCGAAGTGTTCGTACCAGCCGGGAATAAAATCAGCACTTTTAAACGAAGTATTACCCGGTTTTGTTAATGACGCTTTAGCGAAGGCATTTGTAAAATTTGGAAAAAAAATGAAAGGCTATTTCACCAATGATGCCATTGTAGTAGCTACAGAAAGCAGAACATCATCCCCCGTGAGGATACCCAGGCATGCCGAAAAATTAACTCATCCGCAGTTTGATAATTTATATCCGTGTGCAGAAGGGGCAGGGTATGCCGGCGGTATTGTAAGCGCCGCAATGGATGGCGAAAAGGTAGCACAACAAATAGCTAAGATATTTGCCGCTTAGACTTCTTGGTACAATTGACAGCTGTATAAAATAAAAGGTTTATGATGGTAGTGATGCCAAACCCTAACTACCATTCATAAAATGTTTAGGGCATGGTCAATTTCTAAACCAAAATTTTAGTAATCTTACATCTTATTAATAAAGTAATCGATGAATATTCTTGAACTGCAAAACTTAAAGAAATATTTTGCCACACAAAAAGCTGTTGACGACATTAGTTTTACGATAGAACAGGGTAGCATATTTGGTTTGCTTGGCCCTAATGGCGCAGGCAAAACAACCTTACTACGCATGATTACCGGAATATTTTATCCGGATAACGGCGGCATTATTTTTAAAGGAAAAAAATTTGACCCTGTTAATGACACAGCCAATATTGGCTATATGCCAGAAGAAAGAGGCTTGTATAAAAAGATGAAAATAGGGGAACAGGCTCTTTACCTGGCACAATTAAAAGGGCTGGGCCGGGCGGATGCCATGCAAAAAATTAAAGCCTGGTTCGTAAAATTTGAAATGGAAAGCTGGTGGACCAAGAAGGTGGAAGATTTAAGTAAGGGCATGAGCCAAAAATTACAATTTGTAACAACTGTTTTACATGAGCCTGAGTTAATCATTCTGGACGAACCCTTCAGCGGACTAGACCCGGTGAATGCCAATCTTATAAAAGACGAAATATTTAATTTGGCTAAAAAAGGCAGCACTATCATTTTCAGTACACATCGCATGGAGCAGGTGGAGGAAATTTGTGATCATATCGTATTGGTAAACAAAGGAAAAAAAATCCTGGACGGCACTGTGTCGCAAATTAAAAATGAATACAAAGAAAATGTTTATCGCCTTGGTGCTACTACCGCTGCACACAACCTGATGACATATATTTTTGAAGTAGTTAAACACATGCCCGATGAGTTAATTTTAAAATTACAGCACGACAGCACAACCAACGATGTGTTGAAATTTTTTATGGGGCAGGATATTACGATTCATTCATTTAACGAAGTGTTGCCAACACTTAATGAAATTTTTATAAAATTGGTGGAAGGCACGCCAGAAGCAAGACAATTTCAGGCTATTAAATAATTTAGGCTACTAAAAAAAACAAACGGATATGAATAAGATTTGGCTCATTATAAAAAGAGAATATTTAACAAGGGTTCGCAATAAAACGTTTTTACTGTCTACTTTTTTATTGCCTATTGTAATGATGCTCTTTATTTTTGGCAGCGCCTTTTTTGCCATGTCATCGAAAGATAAATTAAAAAAAATTGCGGTAATCAATGATCCCGGAATGTTTAAGCCCAATTTAACGAGCGACTCTTTGCAGGTTAATTTTGTTTTTACCAATGACGTAGATAGCAATAATTATTCAATTAAAGGATATGATGCAGTGCTAAACCTAAACAATGATTCTGCTGCTAGAAAGTTTACAATACATTCGAAAAAGCAATTAGGTATAGATGCACAAGATGTTATTGAAAGCCGGCTGGACAGGGCATTTGAGAATAACCAGCTTGTAAAAAATGGTATCCGCAAACAAACATTAGACAGTATCAGTAAAGAGTCAATCGGCGCATTTACTATTGATAACCGTATTAACTCTGAGGAAGGTAAATCGCAGGAAGTGAACGCCCAATTAAATTACGGGATAGGTTTTGGAAGTGGTATATTAATTTATATTACCATGTTTATATTTGGGGCAATGGTAATGCGGGGTGTGATGGAGGAAAAAACAAACCGGATTGCAGAAGTGATGGTTAGCAGTGTAAAGCCATTTCAGTTAATGATGGGTAAAATTTTAGGCATTGCCGCCGTTGGGTTGACACAGTTTTTTTTATGGATAGTGTTGATAATGCTTTTATCTACGGTCGTTGGTGCTTTTATTCCGCATGAAATACTGGAGCAGGCAAATGATGCTAATAAAAATATGCCGATGGGTGGTAACAATGCTATGGCTATGAAATTTATGGATGTAAAACAGACAATGAGCAATGTGAACTGGCTGCTAATAATCAGTTGTTTTATATTTTATTTTTTGGGAGGGTACCTGTTTTATGCGTCCTTGTTTGCTGCAATAGGAAGTGTGATTAATGAAGATCCGCAGGAGGCGCAATCATTAATGATTCCCATCACGATGCCTATCATTTTTGCATTTATAATAATGACTAGCAATTTAAATACACCCGACAGTACCATAATGGTGTGGGCGAGTATGATTCCTTTTAGTTCGCCCATTGTAATGATGGCCCGTATACCAAGTGGAGTTCCGTGGCATCAATTGGTATTATCAATGGTTTTATTAATTGCCGGTTTTTGGTGTACTACCTGGCTGGCTGGCAAAATTTACCGTACAGGTATTTTAATGTACGGCAAAAAGGCCAGTTGGAAAGAAATGATGAAATGGGCTTTTAGGAAATCATAAACTAAGCCGTGCCTGTTTTTTCTGTGCCGAAAAGCGCTTTATAAATTTCAGACTTTATGTATTTGTAAATAAGGCCACCAACCAAAATTAAGGTTCCTATTATGAACCCTAAGATCAATCCAATTACCAGGAAAACGATCGCCGAAGGTTTATCTTCTATAAAAGGTTCAGTAGGTTTATCCAAGATAGAAATAATTGGAGTAGCCTTTTGCAACCGCCAAAGTGCTTCGTCTCTGTTGTTTACCGACAAATCCCGTTGCCTTACAATCCGGTTTTTGTCCATCGACAAATTTTCTTTGGGTATTTCAAATTCCAACCTGTTTGACGGCGAAAAGTAGGTGGTGTTCTGTAGCGTGATTGCCTTTCTATCAACATTGTTTAGTACGGACTGCAGCGAGTCTATTTTGCTTACGGTAAAATCATAATCAACACGTGCTTTCGAAATCTTTAAATCAATATAAAACTGCGATAATTTTTCGATGAATACATTTGCTACCGGAGTAAGCAATTCCTTCACTCTGCTCGAAAAGTAAAATTCAAGCACACCGTTCTTACTCATTTTTGCGTTGATGGCATCCTTTAACAATTCTGATCCCAACGAAGCTGCAGCAATACTGTCGGCGGGTATTACCAGCTTTTTTTGGTAGAAAGGCAAATGTTTGTTGACTTCCTGTACTACCAGTTCAGTAACTGTTAAATTACCAAATTGAGGCAGCCGGGTTGCTGCTACCCGCTGGCGTACATTGCGGCTAAGGCTTAGTTCAATAATATTGATAGAAGCCTCACTGCTAAAACTTTTTGGTGTACTTTCAATACCCAAAAGACCACTTAAAGCACTCGTTGAAAGTGAATTTTCCGAAGCACTTGTTAATGGAAAAATTGTTGCCTTTGCAGTATATACAGGCCTTTTAGTTTTGGCATAAGCAAAAAATGATAAACCAAAGCCAATACTAAAAATTAACAACAGTATTTTGTTCCTGCTGAGCTTATTAAATAGGTTTCGTAATAATTCTGTACTGGTCAATTTTATTTAATTATTTTCTTAAAATTAATTAACTATTGACGCAATAGCATACGTCAAAACTATGGGCAAAGCTATTGTTATTGCCAAAGTAATTGCATTACTCCACTCCTGGCTAGGTGGCTTTGCTGGAACCGTAATAGTCGACCCTTCTTCTACTTTTGGATAAAAATGAAAGGCTAAAAAATTAGAGGTACGTCTGCTGCTGCCATTTGCATAACTGACAAAAATTCTTTTTCTCCATGGTTTTACCCCAAAGCCCCCTGCTTTATCAATATAATAAGACAGGTTTGTATGTTGCGGATCAAAAGTAATTTTTAAAGGTGATTGCACACTCCCTTGAACCGTAATGAAAGGGTTAACCTCTGGAACATATACAATATCATTTTCCTGTAAAATAATGTCGTGGTCTGTATTGGGGTATTTTAATGCATTATACAAATCAATACTAACCGGCACATCCAGGTTCAATACACTACTGTCTTTAATAGCATTGCCAAGTGAATCCAGTTTTGGTTTATATACAATTTTCTCTCTAAAAAAATCTATCTTCTTTCTATATAAAACAGCCCCCCCCAGGTTGGCATTCGGTAAAGTGCCCCCCGCTCTGTTTATATAAGACGAGAGCCTTTCTTCCCTGTCCAAACGGGGATAAAACCCTGCATATTTTACCAATCCTAGCAGTTGCACATTTTGTTGCAAATCGAATGAAGAATTCTTTCTTACAAATATTTGGTCGTAAGGTCTCAATACTATTTTTGCGGCCACTGAATCGAGCGTAAAATCTGGCTGAATAGCAAAAGATCTTATGATATTACGGGTTGGCTTTAATCCCTGTTTGGCAGAGTCGATGTCAACGATGCTGCTAATTTCCAACCTTCCAAATTCGGCCGATTGTTTTAAGCCACCGGCTAAGTATAGCAAATCCTCCAGTGTCATCCCACCATATTTTCTATATTTCCCTTCCTTGCGTACCTCTCCAAAAATATCTACATATTGCTGGTCGCCAAATTCGCTGATGGCAAAAAGCTGTATTACATCGTTGGGCATCAATAGCACATTGCTGATGCTTGAGGCGTTATCACTTTGTATATCGCTTAGGTCAACCTCTAATTTATCTGATTTAAGATTTGTAGAATCACCTGCGCCACGAAAAATATATGCCCGTGCCAGGTAGGTGTTTTTTGTTATTCCGCCCGCCCGGTTAATTACGTCAAAAAGCCGGTCATCTTTTCTTATTTCATACAGGCCGGGGTATTTTACCGGACCTTTTATTTCCAACTTATTTGTGATGCCCGCTTTAATAAGGTCTGCTTTAATAATATCGCCATCCAATAACGGATAGTCAAGATCCTTCAACATCATGATGGCGGTTGCATTTACATCATGAATAACCTGGTCTTCGTGTTCAGTTCTTATCACTTTTATCCCCGAGGTAAAAGCATCCGAGGTAAAACCGCCTGAAAATTTTATCAATGCTTTGATGCCCTCATCTTTTTTTAGTTGGTAATACATAGGGCGCTTAAACTGCCCTGTTGCAAATACTTTTTTAACTTCATTATTAACAAAAACAAAATCATTGTTCTGTAAATAAATGCGGCCTCCCATTTCGCCGGAAGAAAGATATTTATACACATCAATTGTTTCAATAACTTTCCCGTTGCGTTTAATCTGAATATCCCTTAAATTACCAAAATCGGTTATTCCGCCTGCCAGGCCTATTACGTTATAGGCATTAGAAAAAGCAGAAACCGTAACCGGTCCGGGATTTTCAACTTCGCCACCGACATTTACGCTAATGGTTCTGGGCTGGCCAAGTGTAATCTGAATATTTGTACCTGCCGGAACCACACTCTTAAATCTTGCATAAATTAATGACCTTGCCGTTTCAAAAGTTAACCCCTGAACGGTTATTTTACCCAGGCTGTTAGGGAAAATGGCACCATCTCTTGCTACTATATAATCTTCCTGGTATTCTCCGCCGCCCCACAATGCAACAATTATATGATCACCTACTCCTATCGGGTAATCGAGCGGTGGTGTTGAAAGCTCCGAAACGTCATATATAGACGAGTTTTGAAACACATTATTGCCATAGGTCTGATCGATACTGTAATAGGCCTTTTTAACATTGTCAACTTGCGTACTATCTCTATCGAGATTTTTATTTTTTGGCCTGGTTGTAGAAGCCGAACTCTCCCTGCTTCTGTCAGCTCCGGTATTAGGCTGGTTATTATCTTTAAAATAACTTTCAAAACCCGTCTTTGTCATCTGGGTAGGGTCTACATTAGGAAGTAATTCTTGCAAGGTTTGCGGTGTAGTGGGCCTTTGGCTGAAAACTGAAAAGGAGAGGCCCATTATGATTAACAACAGAATTGCATACTTATTCTCAATAAACTTAAAAATACCTTGCATTTATTTGGGGTTAATTTAATTTGAAACTGAGCAAATATAATAATTTATTTAAGCGGATGTTTTAAGGCAGCATTGAACCCGTCCCACACGTCGGCTACAATAGAAGCTGCGGGTTTGATGTTATTTATGATGGCACTCACCTGTCCTATTTCCAGTTCACCGTTCTCCAGGTCGCCTTCGAACATGCCTTTTTTGGCCCGGCCCTTACCTAATAAATTTGTTAACGCTTCCAATGAAACGCAATTAAGTTCAGCATGTTGCACCTCATTGTAAAATTTGTTCTTCATTAATCGTACCGGGGTAAGTCGTTTAAGAGATAGCTGAGTGGCTCCTTCGGCAGTTTCTGTTATGGCTTGTTTAAATGTTGGGTGAGCAGATGATTCATCACTGGCTGCAAACCGGCTGCCGAGCTGCACACCTTCGGCACCCAGCACCATAGCTGCCAGCATTTGCTGCCCGGTAGCAATACCGCCCGCTGCAATAACCGGAATAGTAACTGAATTACACACTGCGGGTATTAATACAAAGCTGGTCGTTTCTTCCCGCCCATTATGGCCGCCGGCTTCAAAACCTTCCGCAACCACCGCATCGCACCCGGCCTGCTGCGCTTTTAACGCAAACTTACTACTGCTTACAACATGCACTACGGTAATGCCATGTTGTTTTAGCATATCCGTCCATGTAGCAGGGTT
>JBGSIG010000200.1:0-2038 GCA_041742655.1 Ferruginibacter sp.
ACTCGACTCAATTCTATTCTTTAAAATTCGCCGCATTAGTGTTACATTTATCATCAACAAAATAAAAACACTAAATATGTCTTTTAAAATATTCGCTTTCTCGTTATTGTTTGTACCATTTTTAATTAGCCAGAATAAAAACAACCACCCTGCTAATTATATTTTTTCATCTGAAATAAACCAGAGCAATAAAGAACGAATTGCAAGGTTAATTGTGATCAACATGTCGAACCAGAATTTTGAAGATGCAAGGGCCAACTTTTCAGACTCACTTAAGTTGCGTATGCAACCGGGTATGTTGGCGCAGCCATGGATGGCAATAGTAACCAATGCCGGGGCTTTTACAGCTATAATTTCCGCAGAAGAGCAAAACGTGGAAGGCACTGCCCAGGTGGTGGTTTTGTGCCAATTCGAAAATGCGAATGCCGTTATGCAGGCGATGTTTAACGACGAAGATAAAGTGACGGCATTGTATTTAAAACCGGTAGGTAGATAAGCCCGTTAAATACCGGCAACCTCTTTTTAAAGTTTCCCAATCTGGTGCAAATTTCTTTTGCACAGCGTATCAAAATCTATTCACTTTAAGTTGGTTACGCCCGTGAAGATTTTTTTTTATCTTTCAGCCATAAAATTTTATTATGAAAATTCAGTTGATTACAATATTGCTACTGTTTTTATTTACAAATGCTGCCCGGTCGCAAAATACTATTCCAGACAGCCTGAGTCATTTAATAAGCCAGGCAAAACAGGATTCATCAAAAGTGCTGCTTTTAGTAAAACTATCCCGGGGTTACCAATATTCACAACCTGAACTTAGCCTTCAATTAGCTGAAATGGGCCTTACGATTGCAAGGAAGATAAAATTTAAGAGAGGCGAGGCGAGATGCCTGACAGCGATTGGAACGGAGATTGGTTTAACAGGCAATTATCCAAAATCACTCGAATTGCTTCTGGAGGCTTTAAAAATTGCAGAAGAGATTAATGATAAACCGGGCATCGCCAACTGTTATGTGTACCTTGGAAATAGTTATGCTGACCAGGGTGAATTTAGAAAAAGTATTGTCTATTACAGGAATGCAGAATCGGTCATTGAATCGTTAGATAATGAGATGTTACTAATGGTAACATTAATTAATTTGGGAGACAGTTATGAAAAATTAAACAGCCTGGATTCTGCCCGCACAAATACAGAACAAGGTTATAAACTATGCGTACGTTTGAATGCTGAAGAACAAAAAGGCGCATGCCTAAATAACCTGGGAAATATTTATTCAAAAATGAATAAGGCAGATACTGCAATGCTTTTTTATCGTAAGAGTTTGCCCTTTAGTGAATCAACGGATAATTTTGAAACTATGTGTGAAACGAATTTAGGGATGGCCAAATTATTTAGAAAGGCGAAACAGCAAGATTCCGCGTTGACTTATGCACGTCTGTCTATGTCGATAGCACAACGAACTGGTTTTACAAAACGGATCCTGGAAGCCAGCAATTTTCTATCCAATTTCTATGAACAAATAAACAACGTAGATAGTGCATACGCTTACCAGAAAGTATCCATATCAGCCAGGGATTCGCTATTCAGCCAGGAAAAAGAAAAACTGCTTCGAAATATAAGTTTTGCAGAGCAGACCCGCCAGGCAGAAATTGCAAATGAAGCGTTAGAAGCTAAGGAAGCCAGGCGAAAAAATATTCAAATGGCCGGTATTGGCGTTTTTATTCCCACTTTTTTAGGTATAATTCTATATTTCAGCCGACGAAAAAAAAAGTCGAAAACTTTTCAGTTCATGGGATTGCTTGGTTTGCTATTACTTTTTGAATTTATTGCACTGTTTATACATCCGTATATTGAAGAGTGGACACACCATACACCTGTGTTAATGTTGCTGATTTTGGTAGCCATCGCTTCCATTTTAGTTCCCCTGCATCATAAATTAGAACACTGGATAAAAGAAAAACTGGCGCAAAATCACCATGTTAAATTGACAATTTAGCCAAAAGTTGGATAGTTTTTGAGTTGCCAACCGTTTGAGCTTTT
>JBGSIG010000201.1:0-1875 GCA_041742655.1 Ferruginibacter sp.
ACTGCACCTGCCAGGTACCAACCCCTGACCATTGCTCTTGAATGCGACAAGGAACAATTCAAAGCAGATTTAAAAGAACATCAGCAAGGTAAAACGGACTATCCCACCTTTATCGGACTAAGTGCAAGACATGGTATTGAGAAATGGGTTGTGTGTATGGAAAAAATGACCTGTACGTATTTCGATAAAGCAGGAAACGAGATTTTGGTTGAAGCTATTCCGCAAAATTGAAACATGATAAAAATCAATTCTAAGTGTTAGCCAGGTTCATTTCATATAAATGACGTACCGCTATAGAAGGTTGTTTAGTTTAGGCTGAAACGTCTTCAAACTAAATAGAGAATAGACTTCCTTCAATACTTGTTTTCCGGCAGGATGCTTTAGGGCGGGTACGAACATTTTTGCTAGATTTGAACGGTTTGCATCCGGGCGGGTGATGTGCTCCAATCTGCCACTGCGATATGCCACAAATCCTTAGCAGTCAAATTAACCGGTGCCATCAAACCACACAACATACAATAGGGAGTTAAAAGACTTGTAGAATGAAAGAATTCGTACTGCTATTCCGCATGGACCTGGCAAATCAGGAAGCACAACCTACCAAAGAGCAAATGGAAATTTATATGCAACAGTGGATAGGCTGGATAAACGACATTGCCGGCAACGACCAACTTGCGGACGGCGGAAATCATTTTTCCCGACAGGGGAGGGTGTTAAAACCAAATAATGAAGTTATCGAAACACCGCATATCGCCGACAATAATTCCGTGGCCGGTTACATCATTGTTTTGGCTGAAAATATTGACGAAGCGACGAAGATTGCGAAGAAATGCCCGATATTAAATGGGCACAACACGAGTGTAGAAATACGCGAAGCAGCTGTGCCCGGACAATAATTATTGATCTGCTATCTCGTACATTGATTCAGGTGAGCTTTTTCGGTCTTTTCGTGAGTTCCGAACAATGCCAATAAATAATATTTGATAAAAGGCATATATTTATTGAATAACAATAAATTGTTGTTATCTTTGCCACATCATTCAAAATTTATCAGTAATGTCAAAAACTAACAACTTCGTATTTTGGGGCCTCTATGTTGTGGCCTGGATCATTTTTATCGGATTGTCCATTGAAGCCGGTGCATTGATTGTAAATTTCTTTTTCAGCTTGTACAAACCTGAATTTGTTCAAAATCTTTATCAGAAATTGGACTTAACTGAGATGTACAATGTCAGCAAATTGACCTTTTACGGAATGTATGGCTTTATACTCTTTATTTCAATTTTGAAAGCCCTGCTCTTCTACATTGTTATCAGGCTCATGCACAAAATGGATTTAACAAAACCATTCAACACTTTTGTTTCGAACCAAATTTTGCAAATGAGCTATTATACACTTTCAATCGGACTTTTTAGTTTCATCGCCAGAGAGATAGCTGGTAATTTAGTACATTATGGATTTGAAACCGACCGCTTGGACCAATTTTGGGCAGACAGTCAGGCGTTTATTTTGATGGGAGCTGTAATCTATATTATTGCCACTTTCTTCAAGAAAGGAGTAGACATTCAAAATGAAAATGAATTAACTGTTTGAGCCATGGCAATCATTGTAAATTTGGATGTGATGATGGCGAAGCGAAAGATGTCGCTCAACGAACTTTCTGACAAAGTTGGATTGACTTTATCGAACCTGTCTATATTGAAGACAGGAAAGGCAAGGGCCATTAGATTTAGCACGCTGGAAACTATTTGTAATGTATTGGATTGCCAGCCCGGCGACATTTTGGAATATGTTAGGGATGAATAGAAAGCTTTCTGATAGGTTCAGATAAACTACAGATATGAAATTTGAAAAAGAATATTCCGCATCTGAACT
>JBGSIG010000202.1:0-4565 GCA_041742655.1 Ferruginibacter sp.
TCCGTACTCATCACATCCTCGAATACAATGATTGGGTAGTTCTTTTGCAAATCATCCGGCGTTAATTTTTCTAAAGAACTTTTAACCACTGTGGCAGTAGATTCAACTTTTTCAATCAACTCAGCCCTTGGAATATTTTTCTGTGAAAATTCCAGGTTTCTATTTCTAATATAATTTGTTTGGCCAAGTTCCTTGCCTATAAAAGTGTTAAGATTCCCTATAAGATGAAGACATAAATTTCCAGCAGAATTCAATACGCTCTTGTCAACCACCCAAATTTTACTTTCGTCCTGGTACAGTTCAAGCTCCAGTTTTAACTTTTTTAAATCTCTTTCAAAAATTAAATTTAAAGCCTCTATCAACATGTTACTAGTTTATAAATACCCTTATTAATTGTAATGCTATTTCTTTGATAAATATTCAGTCATTTCATCCACCAACTCTTGACTAAAAATTAATTCAATTTCCTGGTTAGAAATAATTTTATCAAATATTGCAAAATTCTTTGTAAGCAGAAAACTAATCCAAAGATTGGTGTCAATAATCACTCTATCTTTTTGATTTTGTATACCTATTTGCTCTTACTGTTTCAACCTCTTTTGTAATTTCTTCTAAAGTCGGAGGGTTATTCTTTGCTTTAGCCCTAAATTTCTTTACATGGGTTAAAAAACCATCGCCTCCTTTTTCTCCAATAGCAATTAGGTCTAAATCAGCTAAATCTTTAAGTAGCTTGTTTGCCTTGGGATTCAAAATGTCTATCTGCATTGTATTCATAGGCTTAAAGTTATGAAAACTGCCCGGAATTCAGAAAACAGCGTTGCTTTGCTGTGAACGATGGGATTGGGGCGGGAGTTAAAAAACTGGTTCGTGGACTGTGCCTGTCGCTTCTCATTTACCAATCAAAAGCGGTAAAAGGTTTACACTAACTATCCCAACGTCCAATCAGGCCTTAAAAAATGGCAGGTGTAGCCATAAGGGTTTTTCTGCAGGTAGTTCTGGTGTTCTTCTTCAGCGTTCCAAAAATCGGTTGCCGGAACTACTACGGTAACAATTTCTCCGGGCCATTTACCGGAAGCTGTCATTTCATTTTTTAATGCTTCAGCTGTTTTCTTTTGCGCCTCATCCAAATAAAAAATAGCAGAGCGGTACGATAATCCCCTGTCATTTCCCTGCCTGTTCAACGTTGTGGGGTCATGAATCTGGAAGAAGAATTCCAACAATGAACGGTATGTTAACGTTGCCGGATCAAACATAACTTCTATGGCCTCAGCATGGGTACCATGATTGCGGTAGGTTGCATTGGGCACATCGCCACCTGTATAGCCCACCACTGTTTTACTAACTCCGGGCACATTGCGAATGAGTTCTTCCACGCCCCAAAAACATCCGCCTGCAAGGATTGCTTTTTCCATTTTAAAATTTTTTTGTTTGTTGCAAAGTTACGGGCTGATGTCGATGTATTGAATACTCCTTTTTAGCCTGCAATTGATATACTTGTGTTTATCATGGCAAAAAACCGCCTGTACTAATTGGGTTTTATTTAGGTAACTATCAGTTGAACTTAGAATAATAAATTTTGTAAAAGATGGGAAAATACTACCATAAAATTGAAGCAAAATCACTGCCGCTGTTTTTTCTAATGGCTTGTTTCTTTGTATTAGCCAACGTACTGTATGCGCAAAAAGCCGTTAAAATCAACTATATTAATCAAAGCCCGCCGGGCAACGTTGCACAGGTTTTTGCACCTGGTATCATTACCACAAATGCTTACGAACACAGTGCACCCGCTTTTTCGCCTGACGGGAATATTGTTCTGTGGACTGTTGTTAATAAAGATTACAGGGCTTCCCTATTCGAAATGAAATATGAAAACGGAAAATGGTCTGATCCGGCACGCCCCTCGTTTGCCGACAGTACCGCCGATGATTATTATCCATCCTTTTCTACTGATGGAAAAAAATTATACTTTAGTTCAAGAAGGAAATCACCAGCTGGTTATGAAGCAGCAGCAGATATGCGTATTTGGCAAGTGGAACAAAATATTGATGGCTGGGGCAAGCCTGTACCATTTGATACGACAGCCTCCCGTGGCAGGGACTATGCCCATTCCATCACTACCAATGGCACTATTTATTTTTCCACATCCATGGCAGGCGGTACCAACTTTAATATATGCAAATCAGAAAACTTAAATGGCGGCTATGCGGTACCGGTAGTGCTGCCCTACCCTGTCAACAGCATCAATTACGAGGATGGCCCTTACGTGTCGCCTGATGAAAGCTTTCTAATATTCGAGTCGATAAGACCGGAAGGAATTGACGGCAGCATTGACCTTTATATTGCATTTAAAAATAAAAATGGCCAATGGGGAATGCCCGTAAATATGGGGCCGAAAATAAATTCTGCCGCCTCAGAAAGATTTGCAAAACTATCGCCTGATGGCAAATTTCTTTTCTTTGGCAGTAGCCGCAATCAATCTGCCGATAACTGGGGCTTTGATATTTTTTGGATAGATGCCTCTGTTATTGATGAATTAAGAACTAACACAGCAGGGCAAACCGTAATTCCCCAGCCACTTGGCAGAGACTTAATAAATGCGTTGCATCAACATGATATTGAAAGTTCGGCCCGGTTTTTACAGCAATGGGTGAGTTTATTTCCGAACAACCTTGATGCCGTTATTCTTTACAGTGCTGCATTACGCAAGCTCAGTCATTTTTCAGAAGCAGAGCAATTTTTACTGCAATACAGCGCACAATGGAAAGCGAACGCTAACTATACCATGGAATTGTCGCTTGCGAAATTAGCATTGAAGAAGGAAGATGAAGCTGCTGCCTTGCTGGCTCCGCAACTTATGGATGGCGGTCAGCAATGGGAGCGTTATAAACAACTGTCAAATGAGCTGCTGCAAATGAAAATGTTTAGTATTAGTGACGAGTACTTTGGAAAAGCAATGGCCATTAATGCTAACATGTATGAGTATCAAAGACGTGCCCGCCAATATGCCCTTGTTGGCGAGAATAATAAGGCGTTTGAAAACCTGGACAAAGCTGTGCAACTTGGCCTGACTTCAAAGCAGGAATTTGAAAGCGATGAAGATTTGAAAACATTAAGAAAGGATAAGCGATGGCAGATGTTAATGAGAAAATTGAAATAGCAACAATTAAAAATTCGAAAGCTTGTTCCGTGTACGGGATGAATTTGATAATGGTCGGTGGACACCGACCTCGGATGTGAGTGATGACAATACTTAAACTATTCGATAAAAATAATTTCCTTAAATAAAATGGTAAAGAAATAAAACGTCTGCGGTAAAGGCGTGCTTTGGCTGGTCTTTTATTTCCAGTTGAATGTAGAGCGTGGCCTTAGTGGTACCTCGCAGGTTGATGATGGATTTAAGGGAGACCCTGCATCGGACTTCGCTGTTTACCAATACGGCCTGTCCAAATTTTAGTTGTTCTATGCCGTAATTTACTTCCATCTTAAGGTTCTGCACATCTACAACTTGTTTCCAGAAATAAGGCACCAAAGAGAGGGTGAGGTAACCGTGGGCTATAGTAGTTTTAAAGGGGCTGTCTGTTTTGGCCCTTTCAGCATCCACATGTATCCACTGATGATCGAGTGTGGCGTCAGCGAAGTTGTTTATCTGTTGCTGGGTTATTTGATGCCAGGGAGATACGCCTATTTCTTTGCCTAAATGCGATTCGAATTCTGCATAACTTTTTATGATTACCATGGCGCTAAGGTAATAAAATGATTTATTTTTCCAGCCATGTTTTTAGCTACCAGTGTAGCGGTAATTCATTTTGCTATTCATTATAGTATAAAGCGATGAATGATCACCGAATTAATATCAATAACCCTTAAAGCCACTGTTGTTAACGCCCTTATTGTGCATAGATTCCCGGGAAGTATTACATGCAGATAAGAGTAATGTACATGCTAAGAGTACAGGAAGTAATTTGTAAAGATTTTTCATAGGTTTATTTGAAGTTGGGGTAAGGGTTGTACAGATTTAAATATTTCTATGTGATAACTTAACGTTTTCAAGCCTGCTTTATTGTAAATCGCCTGCTATCTATTTTAGGTAAAAAAAGCTATATTTAGGATAGTCAGCAGCCTTTCCCCAGGCACTGACATATTATTTGTACCATGCTATGTTCATTTTTCGCATTCGCTTTTATAAAATGCCTTTTGTGTAGAATAATAGTTCCACCCGTTTTTTTAATCGGAAAATAATGAAAGATCTATACCGGCGAATTCAACAACCCAATACAAATTAATTTTTTGTTGCATGATATTTAAGTTTACTCCAGTGAGGTGAATTAATATGATACACAATAGTTGATTAAAATAAATAAGCAGAAGGCTACCCTTCTTTAAACATCTTTTTAAGTTAATAAACTTCACGTAAAAAAATATTAATAAAAAACTTTACTAAAGTCAACCCTTCAGTCAACTCCCCCGTATCTACAAAAACAAGTTGCTGCCAGGTGATTTTTTTATGAGTCACCGTTGCGTGTAGCTTTTTGTCATTCAATTATTATCCAAACAAATACTTCATC
>JBGSIG010000203.1:0-3926 GCA_041742655.1 Ferruginibacter sp.
AAAATTCTATCGTACGCCCGTGCAGATAAATTTAATTTTTCCATTGCAATCTTCAGCAGGTTTTGGCTGGCTGTATTAATGATGCAAATTTCTTTGAGTATTTTACTGCTCATTTGAGCATTGGCATAAATGCCTTCGTTGTCTTTATATCTTTCTATTTGTATGTCACGTGCTTTAATAACCCTTTCACGTATGCGGTCGCTTTTTTCAAATTGTTGTGTAGAAGAAAGTTCGCTAAAAGCCACTGGCGTTACTTCCACATGCAGGTCTATCCTGTCGAGCAAAGGACCGGAAATTTTATTTAAATATTTTTGTACTGCTCCCGGCGGGCATGTGCATTGTTTATCAGGATGATTGAAATAACCACAGGGGCATGGGTTCATAGAAGCGATGAGCATAAAACTCGCCGGAAATTCCAACGCTACTTTTGCTCTTGAAATAGTTACTTTTCTTTCTTCCATTGGCTGGCGCATTACTTCCAGCACAGTTCTTTTAAACTCAGGTAATTCATCTAAAAATAATACACCATTGTGGGCCAGCGAAATTTCTCCCGGTTGTGGGTTACCGCCTCCACCAACCAGGGCAACATCAGAAATTGTATGGTGCGGCGAACGATATGGGCGTTTTGAAATCAGCGTCGCATTCTCAGGTAATTTACCAGCCACGCTGTGAATTTTAGTAGTTTCCAATGCTTCCTGTAAAGACAATGGTGGAAGTATGGTGGGCAAACGCTTTGCCAGCATGGTTTTACCGGCACCGGGCGGGCCAATTAATATGGCATTGTGCCCGCCTGCTGCGGCAATTTCCAATGCCCGTTTTATATTTTGCTGACCTTTTACATCACAAAAATCTATATCAAAATCACTTTGTGCAAAAGCAAATTCTTCTCTTGTATTTACAATTACGGGTTGTAAAGTTGTTTCATCTTTAAAAAATTCAATCACATCATTTAAATGGCTTACGCCGTATACCAGCAGGTTATTTACCATGGCAGCTTCACGGGCATTTTGTTTAGGTACAATCAACCCTTTAAAATTTTCTTTACGTGCCTGTATAGCGATGGGTAGCGCACCTTTTATCGATCTTACTGTACCATCTAAACTAAGTTCGCCCATGATGACGTAGTCTGTTAACTTTTCAGGATTTATCAGTTGCTCGCTGGCACCCAGCGTACCCAGTGCAATCGGCAGGTCAAACGCAGTACCACTTTTTCGGATATCAGCAGGCGCTAAATTTACAATCAAGCGGGTGCGTGGCATAAAATAGCCATTGTCTTTAATGGCACTTTCTACCCTTTGCATACTTTCTTTAACAGCACTATCTGGCAGGCCAACAATAACCGGTTCGGGTTTGCCCTGGTTGTTGAGGTTAACCTCCACCGCAATGGTGATTGCTTCTACCCCATATACTGCACTGCCGTAAGTTATTACCAGCATGGTTTAGGTTAAATTAAAAATTAACTCAGCAGTTAAAGAAATGATACAAGGTTACCTACTGTTGTTCCTTTAAAGGTAATTATTTTATGTACGGCACCTCAACCAATTTTTAACGGTGTATTTTAGGGGGAATTTACGTTATCTATAAGTTGAATTCATTTCGAAGAAGTCAAGTGAAATAGCTGCTACTTGTTGCAAAACTCAGTTGCGTGGATATTTTTAATGTAGTTTTGGTTCCATACTGGTATGGCGAACTCTTACGATAATGATTGCATCGTCTGTAATCCGGTAAGATATCCTGTAATGGTGTAGCTCATAAGCTCTGATACTTCCATCATTATTTTTTTTGTATTTATCGGGTGCATACATTTCCGGATAAGCTACAAGCTTACGGGTAGATATTAAGATGTCATTTTTTATTTTCTCCGCATTTTGATAAGAATCCTGTAAAATATATTTATACGATTTTACCAACTGCTTTTGCGCTGCAAGTGGCCATCTTACTTCCCTTACCATTTGGATGCTTGTTTTTCCATTTCCTCCTGTGTGATGTAGTTCCCAGCCTCTGCCTCCGCCAAAGCTTCGTCTATTTCTTTATTGTATTGTTCTATGCTAATGCTTTCACCAGTTTTTGACCGTCCCGCCAAAAAAGTTTTTAACATCAGCAGGACAGATTTTTTTTCCGCTTCATTAAGCTGTACAAAATAGCTTTGTAACTTTTCATCTAATATAGTTGCCATACTTTTTTGAATTAATACCCAAATTTACTTTTTTTATTTTACCCCAAACGCATGATGTTTTTTTGGATGATTGGCTTTGTCACCTACGCCTTATACAATTTGTAAGAAAATTTACGGAAATGTTCTTGCAGGTAAATAAATTTTTCTATTTTACAAACTGTTATAATAATATGGTTTGTGACAAGACCCTCCTTGATAGGTTCACATTTTTAATTTTGTAAGCGCAAAAACAACAACGGTAACGAATTAAATCCTTCGACTTCGCTCAGTATTTAAACAGGTGAGCGCTCCTTCGACTTCGCTCAGGAGTATTTCAAACCTATTATTTTATTTCCTGCATCTCAACCAGTTTTTTATAAAATCCGTTTTGTTCAATTAAGGAATCGTGGGTACCTTTTTCTATTATTTCACCTTTTTGCAACACGATAATTTCATCGGCATTGCGGATGGTGCTGAGGCGGTGCGCTATTACCAGCGAGGTTCTGTCCAGCATCAGGTTAACAATGGCATCCTGCACAAGGCGTTCGCTTTCGGTATCTAATGATGAGGTGGCTTCATCCAAAATCAGTATCGGCGGGTTTTGTAATACCGCCCTGGCAATAGTTACACGCTGGCGCTCGCCGCCACTTAGTTTCATTCCGCGGTCGCCGATATTGGTATCGTAGCCTTGTTCTTTTTGTACAATAAATTTGTGTGCGTTGGCAATAGTAGCAGCATGTGCTATTTCTTCTTCGCCGGCATCAATGTTTCCCAAAGCAATATTATTGGCAATGGTATCATTAAACAAAATAGCTTCCTGGGTAACGATGCTCATTTGATTGCGCAGCGAACGAATGGTATAGTCTTTTATGTTCACGCCGTCAATAAGGATAGCGCCGCCCGCTACGTCGTGAAATCTTGGGATAAGGTCGGCGACTGTTGATTTACCGGCTCCTGATGAACCTACCAATGCAACTGTTTTTCCTTTTTCAATAACAAAGCTTATGTTTTTTACAACCACTTTTTCTTCGTAGTTGAAACTTACATTTTTAAATTCAATCCTGTCATTAAAGCCTGTGAGCACTTTGGCATCCGGTTTATCTTCTACCATCAACGGTGCATTCAATATTTCCTCAATTCTTTCAACTGCGCCCATACCCTTTTGCATGTTGGATATGGTAGTAGATAAATTTTTCGCGGGATTTATTATCATGGCAAATAAAATAATAAATGTTATAAGGTGGCCGCCGGTTAATTGGTTGCCGCTGCTGAAAACAAGCCTGCCACCGATGTACAAAATGGTGCAGAGTACAGCAATGCCGAGCACTTCGGTTAACGGGCTTGCCAGGTCGCGACGCAGCGTAATTTTATTTAACGTGGTGTATAACCTTTCATTGCCGGTGCTGAATTTTTTCAACATTCTTGGCTCGGCCCTAAAAGCTTTTATTACTTTCATGCTGCCCAGCGTTTCTTCTACATGTGCTAAATTTTCGCCGTTTAACTGCGAATATACAGTGGATTGCTTTTTTAAACGTTTGCTGATTTTTCCAATGATCAGTGCTGTTAGCGGTAAAAATATCAGCATAAACAGCGAAAGTTGCGGGCTTAGTATTATCATGGAAACTAAAAAAGAAATAATTATTAGCGGGTCTTTCACAAGACCTTCCAGTGCAGTGAAGATAGAATTGTTCACTTCAGCAATATCACCTATCATCCTGCTCATAATGTCGCCTTTTTTTTGCTCTGAAAAAAAACTCACAGGTAATTGCAA
>JBGSIG010000204.1:0-2324 GCA_041742655.1 Ferruginibacter sp.
CCTTGGCAATCGTTGTTGAAGATACTTATTACGAAAAGATGGTCATTGAAATGATCGACGGTATTTTGGATGAGGCCGGAACTGTGAAGGATAGTGCCAGTGAAGAATTGGGTAAAATAAGAATGAGCCTGTACCGCAAAAGAAATGAACTGCGGCGTGCCTTTGATCGCATAGTGAGTAAATTGAATAAGCAGGGTTACCTGGCAGATATTGAAGAAAGTTTTATGAATGGCAGAAGGGTGCTGGCCGTATTTGCAGAGCAAAAGCGTTTGATAAAAGGTGTGTTGCATGGTGAAAGCGACAGCCGCCGCACCACTTTTATTGAGCCGGAAGAAACGACTGAATTGAACAACGAAATTTTTTCTCTGGAGCATGAAGAGAGCAGGGAAGTGTATAAAATTTTGCGAAAGCTTACCCAGCAGTTAAGCGTGTATGCGCCGCTGTTAAAAACTTATCACGATATTGCCGGCGAGTTTGATTTTATTAATGCAAAAGCCAAATGGGCCATTGCAACAGGGGGCAACTTTCCGCAATTATTTGACAAAGCGCATATACATTTAATAAATGCTTACCATCCTTTATTGTTACTCTACAATCAAAAGGCTGGCAAGGCTACCATTCCCGTGAACATCACGTTGAACGATAAGAATAGAATATTGGTTATCAGCGGCCCCAATGCCGGTGGCAAAACAGTTACTTTAAAAACGGTTGGCTTGCTGCAACTGATGTTACAAAGTGGTTTGTTGGTTCCTGTTCACCCTGATAGTGAGATGGGAATTTTTAAACAGATAATGATTCATATAGGAGACACACAAAGCCTGGAGTTTGAGCTGAGCACTTATAGCAGTCACTTGAAAAATATGAAACATTTTATGGAAAATGCAAATGGTAAAACAGTGTTTTTTATTGATGAACTGGGCAGTGGCAGCGACCCTAATTTAGGAGGGGCATTTGCGGAAGTTATAATGGAAGAGCTGGCGCATAAACACAGCTTTGGCATTGTAACAACACATTACTTAAACCTGAAAGTAATGGCCAACAAAGTGCCGGGCATCATCAATGGCGCCATGCAGTTTGATGAAAAGAATCTATTGCCCATGTATAAATTGATCACCGGAAAGCCCGGCAGCAGTTATACTTTTTCTATTGCAGAAAGAATTGGTTTAGAAAAGCGCCTGATTGAAAAAGCAAGGACATTGGTAGATGAAGACCATTTTACATTAGACAAATTACTAAACCGTACCGAGCAGGACCTCCAAAAGATAGACGTAGAAAAAAAGGAACTACAGCATTTATTAAAAGAGAATGAGCGCCTAAAAAAAGAAATGAACCAGGCACTGAACAAAGAAAAGCATAACCAGGAAGTAGAACGTTTAAAGCACCAGAATAAATTTTCTGAAGAAAAAATGTTGTACCTGAAAGATATGGAGCGAAAATTAAAAGTAATGGTGGTTGAATGGCGAAAAGCAGACGACAAAGACAAAGTGGTAAAAATGATACATGCTTTATTATTTAACCAGAAAGAGAAAATGGTAATGGAGAAATACCAGAAAAAACTGAATGAAAAGTTTATTGAAATAGGTGGTGATATACAAATTGGTGATAAAGTGAGGATGAAACAGAACCGGCAGGTAGGTGTTGTAAAAGAATTGCGTGGGAAAAAGGTGGTGCTTCAGGTTGGTGTAATGCCCATCACTGTTGACTTAAAGGATTTAGTAGTAGTTAAAGACCGTGATCCGGAGCAAATAAGTGCTTAAAAGTTTTGGGTTGAAAACTTTCAAGTCTTACTTTTGCGCCGGAGAGTTGGCAGAGCGGTCGATTGCGGCAGTCTTGAAAACTGTTGACTGTAACAGGTCCTGGGGTTCGAATCCCTAACTCTCCGCTGATAAGCAAATATTTAAACTAAGAAGCCTGTAAAATGTATGTTTTATGGGCTTTTTTAATGCCCCATGCATTTACATTATGTCACATGTAAAAACAACCGCTAACTAGGAATTTCCTGAATCCATAATGGATATCAAGCCTTCTTTTCCAGTCTATTAAACCCATTATTTTAACATTAATAGACCCTTACTTATTTGTGAACAATTGTTTTCTTTAAATGCAACGGCATATCATGATAAATTGTTTGGGTAAAAATATTTAGGCACCGCAGCTTATAAACGTTTGATACTTTCACATCATAAACATTTAAACCATGGTGATTATCTAATTGATGACAGAGATAAGCACAACGGGTGCAATAAATTCACGGGCGAATTTATCCATTTTGATTCTGATAAATTTCCGGATTGGAATAGTGTGTTTACATATTTAAATGGATA
>JBGSIG010000205.1:0-2033 GCA_041742655.1 Ferruginibacter sp.
CCCCAAAAATAAATAGTTTTTTAAGCATGTTTTTTTTCATAAAAAAATCTCGATTTGCCTTTCAGCTATAAACCCTTCGCATCGGTTCGTGTCCACGAAACCACTTCTTCATTCTTCCAAACCTGCACTTAAAACGCTGCTCTTACATCTTTTAAAAATTCAAAATTTTTTACGGTGCATTTATAAAATACTGACGACGAATATTTAAAAGCCTTTCTTTTATAGTTTGGATCAATAATATCAATGACTGAAATTATGCAATATTAAGAAAACAGGGAAATGGTTAGATAGAAATGGTTCTTGTCTCACGAACAAAGGCGAAAAATATTAGAAAACTGAGGTAACAATTTTTTAATATTGACTATGCAGTAATCTTTACTTACTTTAAGGTTGACAAACAATTAATGTTGATGAACTAAAATTATGACGCTGCTTATTTTTCTTGTAGTAATTCTCTTTCTATTGGCAATTTCCGATCTTATAGTGGGTGTCAGCAACGATGCGGTCAATTTTTTAAATTCGGCTATAGGCAGTAAGGTAGCATCCTTCCGCACTATTATAATAATTGCAGCCGCGGGTGTTATCCTGGGTTCTATATTTTCAAGTGGCATTATGGAAATAGCAAGAAAGGGAGTTTTTCACCCGGAATATTTTACGTTAGATAAAGTAATCATGATTTTTCTTGCCGTTATGCTTACGGATATCGTATTGCTCGATGTTTTTAATACACTTGGTTTACCTACTTCTACCACAGTATCTATCATATTTGAGCTGCTGGGAGCAGCAATGGTTGCCGGTATTTTATTCTCAATTGAGAAAAAGGAATCAGTATCTGAAATGTTCAAATATATTAATACAGGGAGTGTAGCCTCTATTATTACTGGCATTTTTCTTTCTATCATCATTGCGTTTACACTGGGTATTGTAGTGCAGTATCTCTGCAGGCTGGTTTTTACTTTTAACTACGAAGAAAAGTTAAGCAGTTACGGGGCAGTATTTGCCGGCCTGGGTACTACTGCTATTTTTTATTTCCTGTTGATAAAGGGATTGAAAGGAACAACCTTACTCACAACCGCTGCATCAGAATGGATACATTCAAATACTCAATTAATATTGGTAGTACTTTTTGCAGTTGGTACCATTGTTAGCTGGCTATTACAAAAACTGGCTCACATCAACCCGCTGAAGGTGGTAGTACTGATGGGTACCTTTTCTTTAGCGATGGCCTTTGCGGGCAATGACCTCGTCAATTTTATTGGAATACCTATTACCGGATTTTTAGCTTTTGAAAACTGGAAGACAACAGGCATTCCCGCCAATGAATATTACCAAACTTACCTTGCCAGCGGCGATGTGATTGTTCCCAACTATATGTTATTGATCGCCGGTATCATCATGGCTTTAACGCTTTGGCTGAGTTCAAAGGCAAAAAAGGTTACTGAAACAGAGGTGAGCCTCGGCAGTCAGAATGAAGGCGAAGAGCGGTTTCAACCCAATGGGATATCCAGGCAAATTGTAAAATCTTCATTGCTGCTCGGAAATATTTTTGCAGTTGTTGTACCAAAGTCGGTAAGAGAATATTATGACCTGAGTTTTGCAAAAAGTAAACTGAGGCAGGCCACCGTGGTTCACGACAAGCCGGCTTTTGATATGTTGCGTGCCTCTATCAACCTGGTGTTGGCCAGTACCATTATTGCATTAGCCACTTCCATGAAATTGCCTTTATCTACCACTTACGTTTCCTTTATGGTAGCAATGGGTACTTCCCTTGCCGATAAAGCCTGGGGCAGAGAATCGGCGGTATATCGGGTGGCCGGCGTACTAAGCGTTATTGGCGGTTGGTTTATTACTGCTGCAATTGCTTTTGCCATGGCCGGATTATTTGTTTTGATACTGATTAAGGGCGGATTGGCTGGTGTACTCATCCTGTTGTTTTTTGTAATTATTTATATGGTTTTTTCTCACGTAATTTTTGCAAGAAAAGAAAAAAAGAATAAAGCAGATGCTGCCAGGTTTAATCTATTGCCTGAAAC
>JBGSIG010000206.1:0-3024 GCA_041742655.1 Ferruginibacter sp.
CAACAACATTATCTATAGCATTGCAGAAGATGTTTCCGGCAATCTTTGGTTTGGAACGGATGGAAGTGGGGTGATTAAATACGATGGTAAGAAATTTGCCAACTATACCATTTCGCAGGGGCTTGCCAATAATATAATTTATAGCATTGTAACAGATAAAAACGGCAATTGCTGGATTGGCACTGCCGGTGGAGGTGTTAGCAACTACGATGGTAAAAGCTTCACCAATTATACTACTCAGCAGGGCCTTGCCAACAATATTGTTTTTAGTATTATTGAAGATCAAAAAGGGAATTTGTGGTTCGGTACTTCCGGTGGCGGCGCCAGCAAATTTGACGGTAAAGGTTTTACTACTTATACGATAGCACAGGGGCTTGCCGGTAATGTTGTTTCCTGCATTTGGGAAGATGAAAAAGGCAATCTTTGGTTCGGCACCTTAGGCGGTGGAGTAAGTAAATTCAATGGTAGCAGCTTTACCAATTATACTACTGCCCAGGGACTTTCCAGTGATGTAGTGTGGGCCATTACAGAAGACACAACAGGTAACCTTTGGGTCGGCACACAGGAAGGATTGAACCTTTTACGCACTGCGAGCTTACAACAATCTTCTGCAGGCAACCCTAAAAAATTATTTGAATCCTTCACCACTAAAGACGGCCTCCCCGATAATTTTATTACGCAAATAGTGCAGGGTAATGATGAAAAATTATACATAGGAACAAACCTTGGAATGTGTGAATTGATTCCCGCAAATGCCGGCAATGGCATAGAAAAAAAATGGGCTGTGGGAAAGACATTTAATTCACTAACCGGCTACCCGGTAAAGGATGTAAATGCAGGGCAAGGTGCGATGTTTAAAGACAGCAAAGGAATTATTTGGATTGGCACCGGCTCAGATAAAACGGGGCTGGTACGTTTTGTTCCCAAAGCAATTATTAACAATGCCAATGAACCTGCTGCGGTAGTTATTCAAAATATAAAATTAAATAATGAAAATATTTGCTGGAGTGATTTAAATACAATTGGTAAAAAAGAAAAAAGAGATAGTAATATGATTGCCCAAAATATTACTGAAGAAGTGAGCACTTTCGGCAAAGAATTAACTGAGGCTGAAAGAGACTCAATGCGCATGAAATTTGCAAAAGTATTATTCACAGGTATCTCCAAATGGTACCCCATTCCAGAAAACCTGGTACTTCCTCATTATTTCAACAACATCAGTTTTGATTTTAATGCAATTCAACCCGCGGCAAATTCGCTGATAAAATACCAGTATAAACTTGTAGGTTACGATAAAGACTGGAGCACTCCGGACCATAAAAATTCTGCCAGCTTTGGAAATATTTTTGAAGGCACTTATACATTTACAGTAAGGGCAAAAGGCCTGGAAGGTATTTGGAGTAAAGAAACCACTTATACTTTTGAAGTGCTTCCTCCATGGTGGAGAACATGGTGGATGGGTACCTTGTGTGCCTCACTGGCTTTTGCCGTTGGGCTGTTATTTTTCAGGTGGAACAACCGGCGCATTATTTCTCAGAAGAAAATACTGGAAGACAAAATAATAGAGGCCACCCTGCAAATAAGAGAAGAAAAAGAGAAGGTGGAAACACAAAAGAAAAAAGCAGAAGTTGCTTTGAAAGATCTGGAAGCCACCCAGGCACAACTTATACAGGCCGAAAAAATGGCCAGCCTTGGTGAACTGACCGCAGGCATTGCACACGAAATAAAAAACCCACTAAATTTCGTAAATAATTTTAGTGAAGTAAGTACTGAACTATTGGATGAAATGAAAACAGCATTGGCAAAAGGCGATAATGAAGAAGCAATAATGCTGGCTGATGATGTGAAACAAAACCTGGAAAAAATAAATCATCATGGCAAACGTGCCGATGCCATTGTGAAAGGAATGCTGCAGCATTCTCAAACAAGTACCGGTACTCTTGAACCGACTGACATCAACAAACTCGCCGACGAATACCTTCATCTCTCTTATCACGGGCTTCGTGCAAAAGACAAATCTTTCAATGCAACTTTAAAAACTGATTTTGATGAAAGCATTGGAAAAATAAATATCATTCCACAGGATATTGGAAGAGTGATTTTGAATTTGATCAACAATGCTTTTTATGCCTGCGTTGAGCGAAGTCGAAGTGAGCAGGAGCTATCAGGTTTGGAAACTTATTTCCCAACATTGACGCTTGTCACCAAAAAACAAGGCGAAAAAGTTTTCATTACTGTAAAAGATAATGGCAACGGCATTCCACAAAAAGTAATTGATAAAATATTTCAACCATTCTTTACAACCAAGCCCACCGGGCAGGGAACTGGATTGGGATTGAGTTTAAGCTATGATATTATTAAAGCACATGGAGGTGAAATAAAAGTAGAAACGAAGCTTGGAGAAGGAACGGAGTTTATTATTCACTTACCAATAACATAGAAAAAATAATTAGCTTGTGTGCAGCAACTATTAACTCATATTTCGCTACCTATTTAAATCAAAATAATCATATTAAACTTTCCTGGCGCCTGCCTGTCCGGTAGACAGGCAGGCAGATACCCGTTCAGACAATCTTAAGCAAGTAGTAAAATTTGTTGACAATGAAAAAAACTCTTTTACTTTTCATCTCCGCAATAGGATGTTTGCTGGTTGCCGGGCAATACAATCCTGTAATAAACAATATCGACAGCCTTACACAGGCACTGGAAAAAACCAGCACTGACACCGCAAAATTTGATTTGCTGATGCAACTGGGGCTAGCCAATCAAACTACCAACCCCAACAAGGCAGAGCATTGTTATAGGGAGGCGCTCAAATTAGCGAAACAATTGAATGACAAGCCCAGGACAATGAACTGCCTGATTACGTTTGCGTTTTTTAACAGCACTATCGGTGAGCCCGCAAACGCAATTGATTTGCTAAAGGAAGTACTACACTATAGAGAAGAAACAAAAGGTGATGTCAGTATGCCTTTGGCATTCATCAGCATTAACTATGAGGCACAAGGCGATCTTAAAAATGCC
>JBGSIG010000207.1:0-2198 GCA_041742655.1 Ferruginibacter sp.
CCGAAAATAATATTGGTGTTGTTGCCTTGTCATTCAAGGTGTCGCTGATATTTCCCCGAAGTGCAATGTTAAGTTCGTTATTTGGTTTAAAATTAATCAGCAAATTGTAGGTGTTTCTCACATTATCCTGTGCTTCCTGAAACAGGGTCTGCTCAAAATCGAAGTAAGTATTAAAAGCTGCTTCGTAAGCAATAATGCTATCGGCATCTGCCCTGTTCAACAAACGGTAACCGCCTGCATTGGCAAGTTGTTTCAGTGTTCTGCCGGTTAACTGAAAAGTGCGGTTGCTCATGGTGTGGCCGATTATTTCAACAAGGCAGTTGGTGGCATTCCAGTTTTTTGAAATGGTATCATAACAGTTAGGCATGTCATTTAGCACGTTGATTTTTTCTGCATCGTATTGGATTAAAAAAGATATTCTGCCGGTGTCGGTTTTAAGGTCTTCGTAAAAAGAGGTTACATATTCTTTCCCTTTTTCTTTGTCAATAGTATGTTCCAGTTTATACTCAGCTAAAAAGCCACAGAACACTGCCAAAAAAAGCATTAAAAATTCCCAGAAATAGTGTTTCCAGGTTTTCTTTTCATGACCTGCGTGTGCGTGGTGGTGTACTTCCATGTTTTATATCAATTAATTTGAGATCGGCTAATAGCATTGAAGAATTCTATAATCACTAAATATAATAATAGTTGGTGAATATGATCACCAATTATACGTTTTTAAGCCGCCAGTTTATTTCCCGTGCACTAGTCAATGATGTGTCATTATTATGTTAGGCGGTTTTGCTATCTTCGGTAAACAGCCCAGAGGATTCTTAAACGCTACAATATGAAAAAAATATTTATTCTTTCGATGACGGTATGGTTACTGCCTGCCACAGTATGTTTTGCTCAAAGCAAAGATTCGCTTGCCGTAGCTGCTATTATTAAAGAAGCCAACGAAAATTCTCAGCTCGAAAAAATGGCGAATGAATTGTTTAACGGCATTGGGCCAAGATTGGTGGGCTCGCCAAAAATGCAGCAGGCGCACGATTGGGCGGTAGCCAATTACACCAGTTTAGGAATAACAGCCCGCACCGAAAAATGGGGCGAATGGCGTGGATGGGAGAGAGGCATATCGCACATCGACATGTTGAAGCCATGGGTAAAATCGCTGGAAGGAACGCAATTGGCGTGGTGCCCGGGCACCGGGGGAAAAGCAATTACGGCAGAGCTGATCATTATTGCAGACGTGGCAGATTCGATGGCCTTTCAAAAATGGTTGCCCAATGTAAAAGGAAAGTTCGTTATGATATCAATGAATCAGCCAACCGGGCGGCCCGATTACAACTGGCAGGAATTTGCCACCAACGAATCGTTCGAGAAAATGAAGAAGGACAGAACGGAGCAAACCAATGCCTGGCGTGAAAGAATTAAAAAAACAGGTTTCAATAATAAAACCCTGGCGTTGGCTTTGGAAAAAGCAGGTGCTGCCGGTATAGTGGGTTCGTACTGGTCTGCCGGCTTTGGCGTTAATAAAATTTTTGGCGCTTACACCACCAAAATACCCACCGTTGATATTGCACTGGAAGATTACGGTTTATTGTACCGGCTGGTGGAAGCGGGCAAGGCTCCATCAATCAGCATCCGAACCGATTCGAAAGAACTGGGCATGATGCCCACTTTTAATACCATTGCCGAAATAAAAGGCACAGAAAAACCCGATGAGTACGTGATGATGTCTGCACATTTTGATTCATGGGATGGTGGCACAGGCACTACGGATAATGGCACCGGCACTATTGTAATGATGGAAGCCATGCGCATATTGAAAAAAATATACCCCAATCCAAAGCGGACCATATTGGTGGGGCATTGGGGCAGTGAAGAACAAGGCTTGAATGGCTCAAGAGCATTTGTAGAAGATCACCCCGAGATTGTAAAAAATATCCAGGTATTGTTTAACCAGGACAATGGTACCGGGAGGGTTGTAAATATTTCCGGTCAGGGTTTTTTAAACTCATACGATTACCTCGGCCGGTGGCTCGCAACAGTACCGCCCTATTACAAACAGGGCTTGGAGACAAAGTTTCCGGGCGCACCTGCGGGTGGCGGGTCAGATAATGCATCGTTTGTTGCAGCGGGGGTGCCTGCATTTAGCCTAAGCTCCAACAGTTGGTTGTACGGCAGCTATACCTGGCACACCAACAGGGATACCTACG
>JBGSIG010000208.1:0-5520 GCA_041742655.1 Ferruginibacter sp.
GTGTGTCTCCAATAGCAAGCATTTTCTTTGTATTTTGTAAAGAACTATTTAATGCAACCGCCTTTACATTATCTGACAGTTGTATGTTTATCAGTTGTATTATTTCTTGCTTTATCCTTTCATCGTACACCGGAAAACATACTTCAATACGGAAATACATGCTTCTGTTCATCCAGTCTGCAGAGCCCATAAACACCAGCGGCGAACCATTGTTGCCGAAAATAAATACCCGGTCATGTTCCAGGTATCTGTCTACAATCCTGGTAACTGAAATATTTTCGCTTATGCCAGGCACCCCGGGAACCAGGCAACAAATACCACGGACAATTAAATTTATTTTTACGCCAGCCGCAGAAGCCTCGTACAATTTGGTGATGAGAACCCTATCCTCAAGACTGTTTATTTTAAGTGTTATCACGCCATGAGCGCCCTCTTTCGCCAATGCTATTTCCCGGTCTATCAATTGCATAAATTTCAACTGCATATTAAACTGCGCCACCAGCAAATGCTCAAATTGCAAAGCGTGATATTTTTTTGGCTGCACCCTAAAGCCGAAGAAAATAAACAGCATTTCCAGCTCACGCACTATATCCGAATGTGCAGTTAATAGAATATGATCAGTGTATAAAGCTGCTGTTGTTTCATTAAAATTTCCGGTTGATAAAATGCCATAATATTTCAACCGCCCGTTTTCTCTTCTTTTAATCAATCCAACTTTTGAATGTACTTTAAGGCCAGGTATACTATAGATGATTTTTACGCCGGCTTCTTTCATTTTAGCCGCCCACTTCAAATTATTCTCTTCATCAAAACGTGCTTTCAGTTCAACAAAAACGGTTACTTTTTTATTGTTCTTTGCACCCGTTATTAACGAATTCACAATCATCGAATCGTGCGCCACCCTGTAAATGGTCAGGTAAATTTCTTCGACACTTTCATCAACAGATGCCTCATTAAAAAAATGTATTACTGGATAAAAAGATTGAAAAGGCGTATGAATGATAATATCTCTCCCGGCAATTTCATCAAACATGGAAGACCTGCTGACAGCCGGTGAATTAATTACCGCACTCCAGGCTTCGTACAAAAATGCCCTCTGATTGGGAAGAGGAAGCGCTGATAAATTTTTAAGGTTGTGATAATTACCCCCAGGCACGGGATTAGCATTAGTTAGATGGAGCTTTTTAAAAACGGCGTATAATAAGCGCATGGATATACCAGGCTGGTATAAAAAACGGGTGGCCAAGCCATTGTTGCGTTTTTTTAGTTGCTTCTCTATTTTATCCGCAATATCGCCTTCAAATTCATCCTGCAAATCAAGGGCAGCGTTCCTGGTTATTTTGAAAGAATAGCTGTTGTTTACTTTGTAACCGGTAAAAATCTTATCCAGGTTTTCCTTGATGATATCATCCAAAAAAATTATCACCCTTG
This sequence comes from Ferruginibacter sp., assembly GCA_041742655.1. Taxonomy (GTDB): domain Bacteria; phylum Bacteroidota; class Bacteroidia; order Chitinophagales; family Chitinophagaceae; genus Ferruginibacter. The sequence goes on from JBGSIG010000208.1 coordinate 1,432, forward strand.
TGCCTGTGTCAGCATCATCACAATAATAAAACCTAGGCAAAAAATCAGTGGGGATATTTACAACGGCCAACTGCTCGTTATTTTCATCATCAAGCAATAAAACCAATAGTTGTAATTGATTGTTTTCTATAATTACACCAGTGTCGCTTTCATGCAACAGTACCGGTTGCAGAAAGCCCGCTACATGGCTTTGAAAATAATCGGCACACTCTTTTTGCAAAAAGGTTGGGATAGGTTCATTGTATACCAAATGAATTTTATGTTGTGCTAAAAGAGGGATGATTTGTTCTTCCAATATGGCACCGAGTTGTTTCATTTGAGAAACAATGATGCCTTCGATGGTTGCCACCAGGCTGGTGTAATGAACCGCATCTTTGGCTTTTTCTATTTTTTTTAACGATAGCAAAACAGGGATGCGAACCCGGTAAAATTCGTCAAGGTTAGATGAGTAGATGGACAAAAATTTCAGCCGCTCCATTAAGGGAACACTATCATCAGCAGCCTCCATCAGTACACGGTGATTGAACCCAAGCCAGCTTAAATCCCTGTCGAAAAAATTATCCATCCAAACATTTATTATGTTAGTCGAAAAAAGCAACCGCTGCAGAAAACGCAATTACAGCAGCTATAATACCGTATAAAAATATGGTGTACGATGTTCTTAATAAACTGTACTTTCTGCCCAATACTTTTCCCTGCCAGAAGATATCCTTTGTAAGGCTTCCATATAAAAATTCACTGTCTGCCATCATCCTTTTCATCCCGTCATCATATTCTTTAAAACCCATGTTATAATAGCTGCCAAAAAATAGCAGGTTCACCGATTTGTTATCTACCTGCTGTTGTGTAAAAGTGCCGCCTGTAACTCTTGGCCTGGTAGCCAACACCGAGTAAATAATAGTAGCCACATTAACCGCCAGCAATATGATAGTTGGTATCATCAGGTTGCGATGCTCATCGAGGTTTTTAACTATTAATCCTAAAACCACAGAAATAATAATTGAATTTACAGAGATCATTATATGTGCTTTGTTATCGGCCATAACACTCATTCGAAGGCTGTTAGCTGAGGATATACGAAACATCGTTTCGATGCCCTTTATCGGGCGGTCTTTTTTTCGGGGCAGGGGCGGCCTGGTGGTCTCCACACCTGTGTCGATATTCACGGTGGTTGTATCGCCATTGGTTTGTACTTCGGTAGTGGCCTGTAGTTTTTTTATTTTTTTTTCTTGCCTGTCCTTCAACCTTATTAAATTTTCAGCTTTAGTTTTAGTCAAAAGCAGTTGGCAATAGTCAGTGTGATAATGGTGGGTTTCAAGCAGGCTGATGGTGGATGCCCGCCATGCAATTCCATCAATTTTAACTTTACCAAGCGCCTCTGCCTCACTTCTTAAAAGCCTGTTATTCTGCCTGAAGTCGTCGGTGCCGAGGTTATACAAATCGGCATCGCAAACAATTTTTTCGTTGATGGTATAAGGCGACTGTGGTAATTGAGTCGCCATAATACACTTTTCAATGGCGGCGATATCCGCTTCGTCTACACCTGCACTTCGTAAAAAAACGTTGGCCAATTCAGCACTTTTTTGCTCATGAAACTCAATGCCGCGTATACAATAGGCAGTGTCGTGAAAACAGGCCGCTGCGCAAACAATAAAAAACTGCCTGTCATCCAACTGGTAATGATCTGCAATTTTTTTTGCTTTGTCCAGCACTTCTTTCGTGTGTGCCAGGTTGTGGTAATACATGCTCTCATTGGCATGCTCCAGGTAAAATAAATTTACATGGTCCTCCACCTTTTTTAATAGTTCGTGATAGTTCATTCTTGCAAATATCAGTTGTGTTAATGGTTTGTAGGTAACTAATATACATACTTTCTAAGATGCGGCTACAATTTTTTGAACAATTTAAGCATAATGATATTTTTTACTGGAAAACCATGCCGTCGGCCAAACAAATTCTCAACTTCACCCGGTTGGTGAAAGATGACTAATTTTTCATACATTTAACAATAAAGCGCCGGCATTCCGCTAAATAATATTGCTGACCGCAAAAACCAGCTTCAATTTTATTAATAAAACGTCCAACAGGCAGCCATGAACGCACAATTGATTACTGCATTTTTTTTAGTGATATATCTCCGAAGGTCGTTTCATACAAAAACCCATTACCCTAGCTGGGATAAACTTTTTCTACGCATATTTTTTACCTGTATTGCCCTGCAGGTCATTGAAAGTGTTTTTCCAAAAATCAGGGGAATTACTGTAGTTCTTTCATTTTTAATTCTTCTTGGCGTAATTGCAATTATTTATGTAGAAGAGATTTTCGAATCAGCAAAACCCACTATACTGGCGGTGCTGCCGCTGATAATAGTATCATTTGTTGAGAAAATATCCCAGTTAATCAGCACCACATTTCACGATACATGGAATAATTTATTCGACGCTGCCCAGGCTTTTGCTTTTATATGGATGGGCACCATGCTGCTTATTAACAGAAAGCAAAGAAAAGCCCTTGAAAAAGAACGGCTAAAAACACTGGAAGAGGAACGCCAAAATAAAATAATGGCTACATTAAAAGCTGATTTGGAGGTACAGGTTGCCGAGCGAACGGCAGAAATCACTATTCAAAAAGAAGCCCTGGAACATGCTCTAAGCGACCTCAAAGCCACTCAGTCGCAATTGATACAGTCCGAAAAATTAGCCTCCCTTGGTGAACTCACTGCAGGTATTGCGCATGAAATACAAAACCCGTTAAATTTCGTAAACAATTTTGCAGAAGTGAATACAGAACTGATTGATGAGATGACCGTGGAAATTGAAAAAGGTAATATGGAGGAAGTAAAGGCAATTGCAAGCGATATTAAAGCAAATGAAATAAAAATAAGGCACCACGGCAAGCGTGCCGACAACATCGTAAAAGGAATGCTGCATCATAGCCGCACCAGCAGTGGCATTAAAGAGCCAACCGACATAAATGATCTGGCAGACGAATATCTCCGTCTCTCCTATCACGGACTACGAGCAAAAGATAAATCGTTCAATGCCACTATGAAGACTGATTTTGATGGGACCATTAAAAGCATTAATGTAATATCGCAGGACATTGGCAGGGTGTTGCTAAACCTTATCAACAATGCATTTTACGCAGTAGCCGAAAAAAAGAAACGTGAAGTTGAAGCCGGCCGCCCATATGAACCTACTGTTACAGTGAAAACATTGGGTAATTCCCTCTCGCCCGACAGGATTACAGAAGTGAGGGTAAGTGTAAAGGACAACGGCAATGGTATTCCGCAGAGTGTAAAGGAGAAAATATTTCAGCCATTTTTTACCACCAAACCTACAGGTGAAGGAACTGGCCTTGGCTTATCGCTAAGCTACGATATTATTAAGGCCCATGGTGGCGAATTTGTGATACATACAGAGGAAGGAAAGTATACCGAATTTGTTTTTACCCTGCCACTAACCCCGCAATCATAACCATGTATGCAACTCACTACAAAGCCATTTAGAATAATTTTTCTTTTTGTAAGTTTTTGTTTGGGTAGTTTATTTTTTATGGCGCAAGACCTGAATGAATCGGGTTATCGGGGGCGAATTGATGCGTTGGAACCAATTTCCACTGGATTCATTTTGGCGATATATAATTCAGGCAACAATACTGATTTTGGAAAACTTGCTGGCAATACTAACGCTTGTCAATAGCTAACGCTGCGTTTTGTGTAGTACGTAAGTGGATACCAGGTAATTCTCTCGATTCCAAAAATTTTGAATTCAAAATAGAGAATAAAATATGATGCTAAAATTTATGAGGAACATAAAATGGCTGGTGCTGGTTTGTATTACTCAATCTGTTTACACAGCATATTCTCAGCCGATGGATTTCGATCAGAAATTTGTTGACAGTGTTACTGCACGTTTACCATCTTATCCTGACGATACATCTAAAGTAAACAAACTGGTTCTGCTGGCTCGTATATATATTACGGTTGATCCCACAATAGCCATCGGGTTTGCCAAACAAGGAAATGTCATAGCAGAAAAGATTAGCTACCGGGAAGGAAAAATTGATTGCCTGTCACAATCTGCCTTT
>JBGSIG010000209.1:0-24099 GCA_041742655.1 Ferruginibacter sp.
GAGTCCCGTACGTGGTACAGCTTTAGAAGCCTTTCAGTAATGAGGGGCTTTTTTATTTTTGGGATATGATGATTGCATTTCTTGTCTCAATAGATAAAGTTATAAAATGTTAGAATTAGCATTTGCTGGTAATGACTCCTACTTCCCGAACAAGTCTCAATTTCACAAACCTTCACAGGTGAGTCTCTGCAGCTTTAGCTTGCGTCTATAAAGGCAGGACTCACCGTTCTACGGAGCGGAATATTAATTTAAAAAGCTACCTGCTAAATCAATATCATAAATAGACATAGATGAAGGTATTTATTATTTTGGCTGCGTAGCACGGCGAGTCGGCTAAGGCCAGACTCGCGTAGGAACAAAATTAAAAAACATTCTAACTTTTATAGTATTATCCTGTGAAAAATAAGTATAGCTTATCCCTTTTATAGTACACTGAAATATTTTCGTAATTTAAACGTTCCGTTACTTAATACACAATCTTACAAAAGTATTTTTATTAAACTGGTATTCAATACATGAAAAACAGGCTTCTCCTTTTCAGCTTCTTTCTTACTGCTTTAACATGCTTTCATTTAAAAACTGTTGCCGGTGATATTGACCGTGATACGGTGTATACGGGCATTTATGTTACCAGTATTCATGATATTGATTTTAAGCAAAAGGAGTATTCAATCAATTTCTGGCTATGGCTAAAATATAAAAACAAAGATTTTAATTTTTTGCAAAACCTGGAAATTCCCCAGTCAAAATCGATGGTTCAATCTTTTTCAACGGTAGATACAAGCGATGGTAAAGTGTATGTACTTATGAAATTACAATGCGTAATGAAGGATTCATGGAGGATCACCAACTTTCCATTTGATCATCAAAAATTGAGGCTGTCCCTGGAAAATTCGCAGTTTGATTCAAAAAGGTTGCTATTTATTGCAGATACCCTGGGTAAAAATTTTGACCCCCGTTTTACATTAAGAGGGTGGAAAATTGACAGTTTTAATATTAACATTGGAAAAAGAATTTATGAAACAGGTTTTGGTGACGAAAGCCTTGCCAAACCACGTACAGAGTACAGTAACTTTAAAGTGGCCATTGTGCTTACCCGTGATGCTATAGGACTATTCTGGAAAATTTTTATTGGCATGTATGTAGCTTTCCTGATTGCCTACGTATGTTTTTATATTCATGCAGATGGTATAGATTCCCGTTTTGGATTAAGCGTAGGTTCGCTTTTTGCGGTAGTGGGTAATAAATACATAATCGATTCCTCCCTGCCTGAATCAACGTCGTTTACACTTGTAGATACTTTGCACGGCATTACATTGCTTTTCATTTTTTCAGTAATCACCTGTACTGCTTATACGCTCAAATTGGTAAAACAAAATAAACTGAAAGAAGCGAAAAGGTTCGACTTGATTGCGGCGCAGGTATTATTATTAATTTATATTGGGTTAAACGTCTTCTTTATATCACAGGCTACTGCTTATTAAAACAAGCGCTGGTATAATGATGCAGAAGAGCGTACTCGTTTTTACCTGGCAGGTATTTGCTGATGTATTTGCTGCGATTTTTTCAACCAACTATTCTACAAAACTAACGATACCAATACCTGAACTTCTTGTAATTACGTCTTTCCATCCAAATTAGGTTCCTGTTAAAACCCTGGCTACCGGTTAATCTTGCAACTGAAAAGTCACCCTCGATGAAATACCACAGATAATCAAGTAATGCTATTGTAACGACCCAATTGATAACGGTCAATTTTTTTGAATCACTTCATAATTTTCTATTTAACTTAGGCTGGTTACAAATCTTTTTATTTTTTATGAATGGCTGGCGGCAACAACTCGGTGAACATTTTTAAGGAAACGCACAGGCAATAAATATCTTTGCCATGTAACCTGGCAAAAACGCTCACAATAAAAAACACTTCCAAATGAAAAATAAAGCATTAATAATTTTAGTGATTGCTGCAACATTTTGTGTTGTGTTCTCCTTCAAAACAATCATTACAAAACAACCCGGCATCGACAGATACATCAAGTATACAAACAACGACAGTACACTAATAAAAGAAAATAATATGAAATTAGGAGCATTTTCAGTAAGCCTTAGTGTCAAGGACATTAACGCTTCAAAAGCATTTTATGAAAACCTCGGCTTTACAGTTTTTGGAGGAGGAATTGAAAACAAATACCTGATAATGAAAAATGAGAATGCACTCATTGGGCTGTTCCAGGGAATGTTTGAAAGTAATATTTTAACGTTCAATCCGGGCTGGGACGAAAACGCCAAAAACCTTGAAAAGTTTGACGATGTAAGAGAAATTCAACAGCAACTAAAAAGCAACAATGTTAAGTTAACCATGGAGGCCGATGAGAAAACTTCTGGGCCGGCAGGTATTATGACTGTTGACCCTGACGGAAATATTATCCTGATTGACCAGCATCGTTAGACACGTTCCCTGGCATCGATTTTGGCTCTTGAGTTATTGTAAGTGCAGTTCTTACAAGGCGATAAATTCACCTGTCTGAACCAGTCGTTACAATGACAAAACAATGCATCGTTAACTTAAAATATAATAACATGGACACATCAATTTCAAAAAAACTGGACATCATCATTCCGGCATACCGCATGCATTCGCAAAGTTTTAAAAATGCCCTGGAAGGCATTAGCGAAAAAGCAGCATTGGAACGTATTGACAATAAGACCAATCATGTGGTGTGGATGACAGGTAACTTAGTTAATTGCCGCTATTGGATCGGCAGCCTGTTGGGCATAGCAGATAAGGATCCCTGCGAAGATTTATTTGCAGAAGGTAGGTCATTGGACGAAAACCTTTCCTATCCAACATTGGAAGAACTAAAGAAAAATTTTGCAGTGATTTCGCCAACTGTTTATCAAAAATTATTATCGGCAACCGATGAGCAATTAGACAAAGCATTTTCATTTGGCATGAACATTCCTTTTGTGCCGGAAAATGTGCTGAACTTGATTGGTATGTGCATTGGCAGGGAAGATTATCTTTTGGGCCAAATAGGCCTGATGCGCAAATTGCTTGGTTTAAAAGGTATAAGTTACGATATTGACGAAAATCTAACATATTGAAAAGTTAGCGTATTGAGTCTTAAATTTTTACTTATCCATTCAACATTAAATCATCATGAACAACGCCGTAACATTACATAGAGTGCTAACCGCTTCCCCGGAAAAAGTATTCCGGGCTTTTTCCAACACAGATGCTTTTTCTTCCTGGCTTCCACCTTACGGATTTATCTGTAAGGTGCACCATAGCGAGTTTCGGGTGGCAGGAACGTACAAAATGTCTTTTTTAAATTTCTCTACTTGCAATTCTCATTCCTTTGGGGGTGAGTTCCTGGAAATTAAACCCAATGAACTGATTCGATATACAGACCGGTTTGATGACGCGAACTTACCCGGAGAAATGACAACAACAGTACGATTGACAAAAGTGTTATGCGGCACAGACCTTCATATAGTACAGGAAGGAATTCCTGCTGCCATTCCGGTAGAAATGTGCTACCTGGGCTGGCAGGAATCCCTGGAAAAACTCAAAAAACTGGTTGAGCCCGAGATCCCGGATGTATAAAAGTGATTGGATGAAAATATTGGGCTAAATTGATCCCCTCAAAAATATATTTAACAGCAGCCAAATATATTCTGGCTCAAACACTCACCTTTAAATGTTTTAAAACTTAATCCCGCTATTTTATAAACTTTAAATTTCTATTTCTCAATGAACAGTGCATGCAACATGAGTGAAAAATTTGATGCTCTTGCCGCATGTGTCATTATTCCCACTTATAACAATGCAACTACCATTGCAGGTATTATTGCAGATGTATCAATTTATACAAATAACATTATTGTAGTAAATGATGGGTCTACAGACAATTCTCTTGATATTATTTCAGCTTTTCCTTTTGTGGAATTAATTACTTACCCAAAAAATGTTGGCAAGGGTTGGGCCATGCGTAAAGGTTTTGAATGTGCAACCAAATTAAACTACAGCTACGCCATCACTATAGATTCGGATGGACAGCATTTTGCAAAAGATTTGCCTCTTTTTACAGAGAAACTACTCGCCGAAAAAAATGCAATTATTATTGGAGCAAGAAATATGAACCAGGCATCGGTGCCCGGCGGCAGTAGTTTCGGCAACAGGTTTTCTAATTTCTGGTTTCGGCTCGAAACTGGTATCACCCTGCCCGATACACAATCAGGCTACCGGCTTTATCCTTTGCAGGCAATAAATAAAAAATATTACTTTTCTGTTAAATACGAATTTGAAATAGAAGTATTGGTACGGGCTGCCTGGCAGGGTGTGCAAATTCTTTCTGTTCCTGTGGATGTTTATTATCCATCAAAAGAAGAACGGGTTTCACATTTCAGGCCCTATAAAGATTTTTTCAGAATCAGTGTTTTAAATACGGTGCTGGTACTGATAACCTTTTTGTACATCAAGCCACGCAATTTTTTTCGTGCAATGGGTAACACCGCAAAGTTTAAACAATTATTAAAGGATCATCTTTTTGTTACGCATCAAACAGACCGGTTAAAAGCTTTTTCTATTGCCTTTGGTGTATTTATGGGCATTATACCCATTTGGGGTTTTCAATTGGTGGTAGCAATTTTTTTAGCCATCCTATTTAGGCTAAATAAGCCGTTGGTAATTATAGCAGCCAATATCAGTATACCGCCAATGATACCGGTGATAATTTTTGCCAGTTACAAAGCTGGTGCTTTATGGATGGGCAAAAATGCGTTGCAAATAGATTTTAGTAAAGCCCTTTCGCTGGATTTTATTACCCTGCATTTGCAGCAATATATTTATGGAAGTATTACATTGGCGATAGTAGCGGGTGTTTTTTTTGGGCTATTAAGTTTTATAGTTTTGAAATTATTTAAGAAAAAAATAACCCCTGTCCAACAAGCCGGCTAGTACATGGAAAAAATATTGATACAACTATATAATTTTTTTAGAAAAAACCGTCCGGCGTTTTTTATTATAATGGCTGTAAGTCTTTTACTGCCTGCCTATTTTGCCTCACAGGTAAAGTATGAAGAAGACATTACAAAAATTTTGCCCAAAGATAAAAAGATTGAAAAGCTCACAGAAGTTTTTCAAAATTCTAAATTTATGGACAGGCTGGTGGTTATGATATCTTTAAAAGATTCCACTCTTGTGCAGCCTGACAGCCTGGTTGCGTACGCCGGTTTTTTTATAGAAAAAACTCAGCAAACCTTGCAGCCTTATATCAGCAAAATAAATGGTAAGGTAGATGACGAGTTTGCCCTGCAACTATTCAGCACCGTTAGCGATCATTTACCCATTTACCTGGAGGAGCAAGATTACCTGGTAATTGATACGCTTATTTCCCCGGCAAAAATTAAGGAAACATTACTGCAAAATTTCAGGATACTCACCTCCCCTGCTGGCCTGGCGCTTAAAAATATAATCAGCGCCGACCCCGTGGGCATTACTTTTTTAGGTTTAAAAAAACTACAGCAATTACAATACGACGAAAATTTTGAACTGTACGACAATTATGTAGTAACAAAAGATCAAAAACATTTACTGCTTTTTATTACACCTGCGTTCGCCCCCGGCAACACCGGCAAAAATGCGCTTTTACTGCAGGGGCTTGATGCCGTCATTATTGATTCATCGGCTACAGCGTTTAATAATATAGCCGTCACCTATTTCGGCGCAACGGCCGTATCTGTGGGCAATGCACTGCAATTACGTAAAGACTCGCTCATCACACAAGGCATCACGGTTATTTTTATCATCGTTTTTTTAGGTATCTATTTTCGGAAGAAAACGGCGCCTGTAATAATTATGATCCCCGTATTATTTGGCGTTCTATTTTCACTGGCCGCCATTTATTTTATTAAGGGTAGCATCTCTGTTATAGCACTGGGTACAGGTTCGGTAGTACTGGGCATTGCGGTAAATTATTCATTGCATGTTTTTAATCATTACAGGCATACAAAAAATATGCAGCAGGTAATAAAAGACCTGGCTATGCCGATGACGGTGGGGAGTTTTACTACCATCGGAGGTTTTCTGTGCCTGCAGTTTGTAGAATCCGATATGCTGAAAGACCTGGGTTTATTTGCTGCTTTTAGTTTAATTGGTGCATCACTTTGTTCCCTTATTTTTTTACCGCATTTTATTGCGTCTGCAAAAGAACAGTCAACAACTGTCCGGATAAAGCCTTCATTTATTGATAAGCTTTCAGCCTTTCAGCCTGAATACAATAAATACCTTGTTATTTTTATTTTTGCAGCAACAATTTTTTTTGCTTTTTGGGCAAATAAAGTTGAGTTCCAATCTGACCTTGGAAAGATGAATTTTATGTCGGCCAAATTAAAAAAGGCGGAGAAAGACTTGAATGACATTAACCAGTTTTCTCTACAATCTGTTTACCTGGTAACAGAAGGAAAAACGCTCAACGAAGCCCTGACACACAATGAAAAACTCGCTACAGAAATACAGGGCTTAGAAGCAAAAGGAATCGTAAAAAAACATTCTGGTGTGTCTTCGTTTATCATTTCAGATTCACTACAAAAACTAAGGATTGCCCGCTGGGTAAGCTACTGGACGCCGCAAAAAAAAGCAACCTTGCTGGCAACACTGCAACAGGAAGGAAGTACTTTAAAATACAGCTCCACAGCCTTTAATCAATTTCGAAATTTACTGGATAAGAATTTTGAACCGGCCGATGGACAGTCCATGGCGGAAGTGCGAAAAAATTTCCTGGATGATTACATCACAGAGAAGCCGGGAAAAACAACGGTGGTAACATTGGTGAAAGTTGCTGATAAAAATAAAAAGGAAATTTATACAGCGTTTGAAAATGACGCCAATATAACTGTGCTGGATAAACAATACCTAACCGGCAAGTTTGTGCAAATTATCAATAATGATTTTACCCGCATTGCAGTAATGACGTCATCGCTTGTATTTTTTGTATTGCTTATTGTATATGGCCGTATTGAACTAACATTGGTGTCTTTTATCCCTATGTTTATTAGCTGGATATGGATACTGGGTATTATGGCACTTGCCGACATACAATTCAATATCATCAACATTATTATCTCGGCACTCATTTTTGGTTTAGGCGATGATTATAGTCTTTTTATTATGGATGGCCTGCTACAGGAATATAAAACCGGGAGAAAAAATTTATCCTCTTTTAAGTCTTCCATTCTTTTATCGGCCATTACAACCATTGCAGGTTTGGGTGTTTTAATATTTGCGCAACACCCGGCACTACGGTCAATCGCTGTAATTTCTATTACCGGTATTGTTTGTGTAGTTATTATGTCGCAGATATTAATTCCTTTTTTATTCAATGTATTGATAAAAAACAGGGTGAGTAAAAAATTATTCCCCTGGACTTTTACCAGCTTTGTCAAATCTGCTTTTGCCTTTTCCTTCTTTATTTTTATCAGCTTTTTTTTTACAATTGTTGGACGAATCTTTGCCTTCATAAAAGTAAAGGAAAAAGGAAAATACTGGTATCACGTAATGATCTCAAAAGCATGTTGGTGTTTAATGTACACAATGGTAAACGTCAAAAAGAAAATCATCAATCCATTAAATGAAGATTTCTTTAAACCGGCTGTAATAATTTGCAACCACCAGTCATCGCTGGATATTGTACCACTTATAATGCTGCATCCAAAAATTTTAATGTTTACCAATAACAAAAAATGGAATGCTCCTTTTTTTGGCCCTGTTATCCGCATGGCAGATTATTTTCCGGCAGAGCAAGTGGAGCAAAACTTAGATAAAATAGCCGACCGTATTAACCACGGATATTCTGTTGTTATATTTCCCGAAGGAACCCGATCAGAAGATGGAACCATCAAACGATTTCATAAAGGAGCTTTTTACCTGGCAGAAAAATTAAAGGTGGATATTTTGCCCATCATGATGCATGGCACCAACTATACCCTTACTAAAAAAGATGCTTTATTAAAAGACGGGCAGGTTACCCTGCAGTTTTTACCTCGGATACAACCGGCTGATACAACCTTTGGTAGTGGCTATGTAGAAAAAACAAAAAGCATTAGCCGTTATTTTAAAGCAGCTTTTGAGCAATTAAGAAATGATATTGAACAACCTGCCTATTTCAGGGAAAAATTAATTTACAATTACCTGTACAAAGGGCCTGTTGTTGAATGGTACATGCGCATAAAAACAAGGCTTGAAAATAATTATACGCTATTTAATCAACTGGTGCCGAAACAAGGCAAGGTACTGGATATTGGCTGTGGTTACGGGTTTATGGCATACATGCTATATTTTTTAGGTAACAAACGTACTATTACAGGGATAGATTATGACGAAGAAAAAATACAAACAGCCAACCATTGTTTTAGTAAAACAACAGACATTAATTTTGAAAATGCAGATGTTTTGAGTTTTACTTTTGAAAAATATGATGCCATTATACTGGCAGATATTTTGCACTACCTGCAACCAGGCGAACAGGTTCAGGTAATGGAAAAATGTATCGCTCAACTTAATGCCAGTGGAATTGTTATTATCAGGGAAGGAAACAAAGAGGATACCGCCAAACATAAAAAAACGGAGTTGTCAGAGTTTTTTTCAACCAGGCTGGTTCAATTTAATAAAACCGGTGGCAAAGGCCTGGCATTTCTTTCCAGAACTTTGATAGCTGAAGTGGCCGAAAAAAATAATATGTTCTACAAAGAAATAAGCGATTCTTCCATTACATCCAATACTATTTTTGTACTCAAAAAAAGGGCAGAAGATAACAATGAACAATTTTGACATTGTGATAATTGGCAGTGGTATGGGTGGGCTGGTCTGCGCAGATATCCTAAGCCGTGAAGGCTATACAGTTTGCGTGCTGGAAAAAAATAAACAGCTTGGCGGTTGCCTGCAAACTTATGCCCGTGACAAAGTAATTTTTGATGCGGGCGTGCATTACCTGGGCGGACTAAGCAAGGGACAAAATCTTTACCAGGTATTTAAATACTTAAACATTATTGATAAACTAAAACTGCAAAAATTAGACGATAATGTTTTTGATAAAATAATTATTGACAACGATGATAAAGAATATGTATACGCACAGAGTTACGAAAATTTTATTCAGCATTTGTTAAAGGATTTTCCGGCAGAAGAAAAAGGGCTGCGCTTGTATTGCGAAAAGATAAAAGACATTTGCAGCAGGTTTCCGTTATATAATTTACAAACAGGCGGAACTATGGAAGAGAAAAATGCCGTTGCAGACATCAGTGCCCGTGTCTTTATTGAATCGGTTACAACCGATAAAAAATTACAATCTGTACTGGCAGGCAATACGATGTTGTACGTGCTGCAGGGAGATAAAACACCGTTGTATGTGCATGCGCTTATTTTAAACAGCTATATTGAAAGCTCCTGGAAATGTATCGATGGCGGATCGGACATCGCAAAATTAATGGCAAAAAATATCCGGGAACATGGCGGTGTAATTCATAAAAATGCTGAAGTAGTAAAAATTATCACCGACAACGAAAAAGCAATTTCGGTGCAGGTAAAAGACGGATCGCAGGTAAAAGGGAAAAAAATTATTTCAAATATGCATCCGCAACAAACATTGCAGTTAACAAAGAGCAGCCTTTTAAAAAATGCTTATAAAAACAGGATCAGTAGCCTGGAAAATTCTATCGGCGCATTTGTTATTAATATTGTTTTTAAAAAAGATAGTTTCAAATATATAAAGCATAATTACTACTACCACAAAGATGGGCATGTGTGGAACCTGGCAGGTCATAGTGATGTTAACTGGCCACTTTGTTATGCACTGTTTTTTTCAGCAAGTTCCCGTTCACAAACATATGCAGAATCCATGACCATCCTTGCGTACATGCGCTACGATGAAGTAGCACAATGGGCACACACTTTTAATACCGTCTCGCAAGAAGATGAAAGAGGTGATGAATATGAAGCCTTCAAAAAACATAAAGCAGCCATTTTGATAAACCTGGTGGAACAAAAGTTTCCACAATTAAGTACACATATTCAATCATATTATACCGCCACGCCACTTAGTTACCGGGATTATATTGGCACAAGCGATGGATCTATGTATGGTGTGGTAAAGAATTATAAAAAACCTTTGGAATCATTTATTTCGCCCCGTACTAAAATACCCAACCTGTATTTAACCGGGCAAAATTTAAATTTGCATGGTATATTGGGGGCCGCAATGAGTGGGCTGGCTACTTGTACAGCGGTTTTAGGAAGCGAGGATATTATAAAAAAAATAAGAAATGCTTAAGCGAAAAAAAATTATACGGCGGAGTTTATATGTAGTGGGCTGTATATTGTTGCTGTTGATTGGTGTGGCCATTTATGTAAAGCAGGTTGAAAAAATTGATGTACCTTATATAAAAGACAAAAGCAGTTTACAACTGCAGCGCACAGATGAGGGCAACGGTTTATATACAATAAAAAATAACTGGTTCAGAAAAAGCAATAGCGGTTTGTTTGAGTTGTACGTAGAAGGAGCTCCTTTTGAGCGGGGGGTTATTAACGGTAAACTAAGCAAAGAGTTGGTGGTGCGCCAGGAAGATCATTTTAGTGAACAGATATTTAAAATGATACCCTCGTCAGTTACCCGCAGTTACCTGAAGGATTTGATTGGCTGGTTCAACCGTGACCTGGATAAAAATGTTACTGAAGAATACAAGGAAGAAATTTATGGCATTTCAGCATCAGCATCTGACGAATACCAATACCTCGGCAGCAATTACCAGCGTATTTTAAATTATCATGCAGCGCATGATATTGGTCACGCATTGCAAAACCTGGCGCTGGTTGGCTGCACTTCATTTGGCACCTGGAACGAACGGTCGGCAGACAGCACCATGATCATTGGCCGCAATTTTGATTTTTATGTAGGCGATAAATTTGCCGAAGATAAAATTGTGGCATTTTTTAATCCA
This sequence comes from Ferruginibacter sp., assembly GCA_041742655.1. Lineage (GTDB taxonomy): Bacteria > Bacteroidota > Bacteroidia > Chitinophagales > Chitinophagaceae > Ferruginibacter. The sequence goes on from JBGSIG010000209.1 coordinate 10,996, forward strand.
ACAGACGGGCATAAATTTATGACCATTACCTGGGGTGGTTTTATTGGTGCAGTTTCCGGTATGAATGAAGAAGGATTGTCAGTAACCATCAACGCTGCTAAATCAGATTACCCAATGGCTTCTGCCACACCGGTATCGTTGGTAACAAGGGAAATATTACAGTACGCAAAAAATATCGATGAGGCAGTTGCTATAGCAAAAAAAAGAAAAATGTTTGTGTCGGAGTCTTTTTTGGTTGCCTCTGCAGCAGACAATAAAGCGGTGATTATTGAAAAAACACCTGGGGCGCTGGATGTTTATGATCCGCATAAAGATTTTATTGTATGCACCAATCATTTTCAAAGCAATGGTTTGGTAAGTTCAAAAAAGAATATGGAGCAAATAAAAGAGAGCGCTTCTCCTTACCGTTATGCCAGGTTAACTGAACTGTTAAATGCCAATGGCAAAAATACAGTGCAAAAAACCGTTGATATTTTAAGAGATAGAAAGGGTTTGCACAATGTTGATATTGGCGAGGGTAACGAAAAAGCTATCAACCAGTTAATAGCTCATCACTCAGTTGTGTTTGAGCCACAAAAATTATTGGTATGGGTTTCTACTTCGCCATGGCAACTGGGCGAATATGTGGCGTACGATTTAAAAAAAATATTTGCACTGCACGGATTAAAGAAAAATGTAGAAATATACGAACCCAATCTTACCATTGCACCTGATTCATTTTTGTTGAGTACAGAATATAAAAAATTTATTCAATTCAGGCAATTTAAACAACGCATTGCTGATGGAAACAAAATAGATGTTGATAGCCTGGTAGCTACTAACCCGAAATTTTACCATAGCTATGTACTGGCAGGCGACTACCTGTACAAGCAAAAAGACAATATAAAAGCATTGCATTTTTACCAACAGGCCCTCACAAAAGTGATAGCAACAAAAAAAGAAGAAGATCATATTAAAGAGCAGATCAAAAAAATAAATAAAAAATAACTTCATGATTTTTGGCATTGGTACAGATATGATAGAAGTAGAAAGGATAGCCGAAAAAATTGGTAAAAACGCCGGCTTTAAAGAACTAGTTTTTTCTAAAAGTGAAATTGATTATTGCGAAAAAAAGACGCACGTTAACCAACACTATGCAGCCCGCTTTGCAGCCAAAGAAGCTTTTTTTAAAGCCTTAGGCACCGGCTGGAAGAATGGTACGGCGTTTAATGAAATTGAAATAACGAATGATGAAACCGGTAAGCCCAACATATCTTTTATAGGGCAAACAGCACAATCAATTGCTGAAATGCAACTGGGAAAAATATCTGTCTCGATTTCGCACTTAAAAATATTGGCATCGGCCGTAGTAATAATAGAAACCAAATGATTTATTTTCCCGACACAGCTTATAAGCCGGTAGATGAGGTTGAGATAATGCAGCTGAAAAAAATGCAGGAGCTTCTTATGTACCTCAACCAATATTCTCCTTTTTATAAAGAATTGTTTGCTAACAATAACATACGGATTGAAGATATAAAAACGATAGCCGATCTAAATAAAATACCAGTCACCACCAAAGAACAACTGCAGCAACGAAATGATGATTTTTTATGTGTGCCACGTAACAAGGTTATAGAATACAGTTCTACATCAGGCACGCTGGGTAGCCCGGTAACAATTGCACTTACAGAAAATGACCTGAACAGGCTGGCATATAATGAACACTCGTCATTCACCTGTGCAGATGGATCGGCTGATGAAATTTATCAACTAATGCTTACGCTGGACAGGCAGTTTATGGCCGGTATGGCTTATTATGCCGGCATCCGTAAAATGGGGGCCGGTATCATTCGTTTAGGGCCGGGCGTACCGTCATTGCAATGGGAAACAATTTTACGGCTAAAGCCAACCGCCATAATAGCCGTTCCTTCTTTCATCATTAAATTAATTCAATTTGCACAGGAGCATCATATAGATGTAAATCAATCATCGGTAAAAAAAGCAATTTGCATTGGCGAAAATATACGTAACACCGATTTTTCGCTGAGTATACTCGGAAAAAAAATTACAGATGCATGGAACATACAATTGTTTTCTACCTATGCCTCTACAGAAATGCAAACAGCGTTTACGGAGTGCCGTGAGTTCAAAGGCGGCCATAGCCAACCCGAACTGATTATTGTAGAAATGCTGGATGAAAATGATCAAGCGGTTTCTCAAGGCCAGCCCGGCGAAGTGACCATTACTACTTTAGGCGTGGAAGGAATGCCCTTACTACGTTACAAAACCGGCGATATTTGCCTGCACTTTGATGAAGCCTGTGCCTGTGGCCGTTCAAGTAAAAGACTATCGCCTGTGATAGGCCGTAAAAAACAAATGATAAAATATAAGGGTACCACCCTTTACCCCCCTGCCCTTTTTGATATACTGAATGAAATGGACGAAGTGCTTGAATTTGTTGCAGAAGTATATTCCAACGAACTCGGTACAGAAGAATTGTTGATACACATAGTACCGGTAAATAGTAGTGAAGAAACAGACAGAAAAATAAGAGCCGGTTTGCAGGCACGTTTACGGGTAAGCCCACATGTAAAATATGCTGATGCCCGGCAACTACAAAAAATGCAAACGCCTGAAGCCGGGCGAAAAACAATCAGGTTTATAGATAACCGAATTAGCTGATCAGTCTGAAGTGTTTATATCCTGCTGCGTTTTACTTTGTTCTATGGCAAGCATAATTGTTTCCATTATTTCGTCATTGGTTGCAGTATAATCAATTTGTAAAGGAGCTTTAAATTTTACAGATAATTCAGTACCCATCTTTATCATTTTTAAACCTTTTTTATCAAACGCTTTATTAAACCCGCTTATAACAATGGGTATTACTATGGGCTTGTTTTGTTTTACCAATAAAACCGTTCCCTTTCTTCCCTCAGCAAAAGCTTTGGTGGTGCCTTGTGGAAAATTTATTACCCAACTGGTTTTTAAGGCCCTTTCAATTTTTCGTGTATCCGATGGATCTAAACCCTGGCGCACTTCCGTACTGCCTTCATTCCATGTTCTTTTAACCGTGATAGAACCTCCCAATTCGAACAACCGGGTGAGCCAGTTTTGCCGCATCGTTTCAGCCGCGGAAACAAAAAAAACATTAGTAAACGGATTTAGTAAATAAAAGGGTATACCCAAACGGTTTTGCTTTCGCCATTTAACGGCGCAGAAAATATGTAGAAAGCTTATTACTTCTGCAAAATAAGTTTGGTGGTTACTAACGAACAATACATTTTTTTTTGGCAAATTTTGTAAATGCTCCGTTCCTTCAATCTTTAATTTATTAAAAAGGGTAAGCCCTGGGTAAGAAAATGAACCTACCATTGCATATACCATGGCCCTTACGAATTGCAGGTTTTTAAGTTTGGTAAACAGTTTATTCATACAGGCTCTACTGCTGGTAAAAAACTAAAATAGTTATTATTCGTGAATAAAAATCAATAATAGGATGCTTCATTTTTTAACCCGCCCGGCTCTTTAAACACCAAGCGGCGTTCAAAATTTGAACGCCGCTTGCGAAAGATGTAGGTTTATATTTTATTTAATAAACTTACCCAATTTTTTCCCTGATACTGCATAAGATTCTGCAATTCTGTCACTGGCTTCATAATCGCTTCCAGAAAATTTTCTTCCCGGGGCATTTTTTACATCTATTACTGCAATTATTTTAGACCGGTTTGCAGTTTCTACAATGATAGCCTGGGCATCAATTTCAGCATTTTTCCTGCTTACATATACGTTGTAGCCTGGTTCTGTACTGGTAGTATGAAATATCAGCGTGTATTTGGCAGTGGGTTTAATGGTCATTTCTGTTGACTTCTCGAACAAGTCAATAAACTTGGGCTCATATACTGTTTTGCGGGCTCCAACCCAATCTTTTGCCCAGCTATCGCCGCGGCCCGGCTCTTTGGTATTGTATTCTGCCGTTTTTTTTGCAACATAATCTGCTTCAACTTCAAATTTACCAACCGACATATTATTGTAAGTAAATTCAATATTGATAGATGTCTCGCTTTTTAGCACATCTATATCACCTTCTGTTACTTTAATTTTTTGGGCGGTGCAATGTAGTGCGGTAAATAGTGTAACAGATAATAATGCAATTTTTACAGTTAATTTCATTTTCCTGAGTTTTAGTGGTTAAAGTTTGGCAATGATACTGTTAAAAATGTTGGTGGCAAATTTAAAAGAGTCTTTTTTAACCAAATATATTGTAACACGGTAAGTGGCGACCTGATGGGATTCCTGGCTTGGTGGCCCTGCTATTTGAAATTGAAAGAATGTAAAAAATACTTTAAAATCTTTATTCTATGTTTGCAGTTTAACAGATACTTGGTATTAAAATAAAATTAAATTTTAAGTATGGTACATGTTGGGGATACCCTTCTTTCTTTAAATAATTTTTCGGATATAATATACAAAAGGAAAAAAGTAGTGTTGGATAAAGCGGCCCTTGAAAAAGTAGCTGCCAATTTTGAGTTTTTGAAAACCTTCTCCTCCAATAAATTAATTTATGGAATAAATACCGGTTTTGGGCCAATGGCACAATACAAGGTAAGACAGGAAAATTTATTGCAATTACAATATAACTTAATACGAAGCCATAGCAGCGGCGGTGGTGCAGTGATGTCGCCATTATTAGTAAAAGCTTTAATGATTGCCCGCTTAAATAGTATGATGCAGGCGTATTCCGGTGTGCATACCGATTTGGTTGATTTACTGGTGATTTTAATAAATGAAGATATCAGCCCGTGTATTTATGAGCACGGCGGCGTGGGTGCAAGTGGCGACCTGGTGCAACTGGCTCATTTAGGCCTGGTATTAATTGGCGAGGGCGAAGTAATATATAAAGATGAACTGCTGCCAACCATGGAAGTTTTTAACAGGCTTGGCATAAAACCGCTTTCCATTCATATAAGAGAAGGATTGGCCATTTTAAATGGCACTTCAGCAATGACAGGTATTGGCATGTTAAACATTATACAGGCACAAAAATTACTGGAATGGTCGGTATTATTATCTGCTATGATCAATGAAGTGGTAGAAGCGTTTGATGACCATTATTCTTACGAATTAAATATAGTTAAGCACCACAAAGGACAAAACAAAATTGCGGCCCAGCTTCGCAGTATTTTAAAAGATAGTAAAATGATCCGAAGCCGTTCGGAACATTTGTACAACCCGGCCAACCTTAACCAGGAAGTGTTTGAAGATAAAGTGCAGGAATATTATTCATTGCGTTGTGTAACGCAGGTGTTGGGGCCGGTATATGATACCATTACCCACGCAGAAAAAGTATTGGTAGATGAGCTGAATTCCGTGAACGACAACCCGGTGATTGATCATAAAAATGAGAATATTTTTCATGGTGGCAATTTCCATGGCGATTATGTTTCGCTGGAAATGGATAAATTAAAAATAGCCATCACAAAATTATCCATGCTGTCAGAACGGCAATTAAACTACCTGTTGAATCAAAAGCTTAATCAAAAATTCCCACCATTTGTCAACCTTGGAGTGTTAGGTTTTAATTTTGGTATGCAGGGTATGCAGTTCACGGCTACCTCAACGGTGGCCGAAAATCAAACCTTATCTTTTCCAATGTATGTACATAGTATTCCTAACAACAACGACAATCAGGATATTGTAAGCATGGGCTGTAATGCAGCACTTATGACAAAAAAAGTAATTGATAACTCTTTTGAAGTATTGAGTATTCAGATGATGACAGTGTTACAGGCAATAGATTATTTGGCATGCGTTCCAAAATTATCTACAGAAACATTACATGTTTATACTGAAATAAGAAAGATATTTCCCAAGTTTATTGACGATGCGCCAAAGTATAAAGAGCTTCAAAAAATTAAAAGCTTTTTTGAAAAATCAGACCCGTTTGTTTCTTTCACCATGGGTGCATTGTAGTTTTTTATTTTCGGAATTAGGCAGTTAGTTCGAAACAGCATGCTCTTAATGGTCTCGAATAAAAAGTAGTAAAAGCCTTATGAACTAAATGTCTAATGCTATTTTAAACTAATATTGAAAAGAGCTTTTGTGCTTAAAAAACATCCACTTAAAATGAAATTTGCATTAGTTACAGGCGGGTCGAGAGGAATAGGACGTGCTATTTGCTTAAAGATGGCAGATATGGGCTATCATATTCTTATCAATTACAAATTGAATGAAGCAGAAGCCAATCAAACCCGTTTGCTGGTAGAAGCAAAAGGCGTTACTGCCGAAATTATTCAATTTGATGTATCTGATAAAAGTCAAGTGCAGTCGGTATTGGGTAAATGGATGGAAGCAGATCCTGAAAAAATAATAGAGATATTGGTTAACAATGCCGGCATAAGAGAAGATGCATTGATGATGTGGATGAAAGATGAACAATGGGACAGCGTAATTAATACCAGTTTGGGCGGGTTTTTTTATGTTACAAGGCTGGTTGTAAACAGTATGTTGCTGAAAAAATATGGCAGAATCATTAATATTGTATCGCTATCAGGTTTAAAAGGTTTACCCGGCCAAACCAATTATTCAGCCGCTAAGGCCGGCGTAATTGGAGCCACTAAAGCATTGGCGCAGGAAATAGGCAGAAAAGGTATTACTGTAAATGCCGTTGCACCTGGTTTTATAAAAACAGATATGACGGAAGGCTTAAACGAAAATGAACTAAAAACATTGATACCCTTAAAACGGTTTGGGTTGCCCGAAGAAGTGGCCCATGCCGTAGGTTTTTTGGCCTCTCCGGAAGCGGCTTATATTACAGCCGAAGTAATTTCAGTAAATGGTGGACTTTATTCATAAGCTTACCGACAATTTTTATTTTGCATAATTCGTTGTTTAAAAACATGAACAGAGTTGTTATTACAGGTATGGGAATATATTCGTGCATTGGCAAAAACCTTGATGAGGTGAAGGATTCCTTATACAATGGCCGCTCGGGCATAATTTTAGATCCGGTACGTAAAGAATATGGATACAGGTCGGGTTTGACAGGTTTTGTAGAAAAGCCAAATTTAAAAGAAGCGCTGGACAGGCGGGCCCGTATAATGTTGCCCGAGCAGGGAGAATATGCTTATATAGCAACTGCAGAGGCACTAAAAAATGCTGGTATTGACGAAGGCTATATTAATGATAATGAAGTTGGAATATTATATGGCAATGACAGTTCGGGCAAGGCTGTAATAGAAACAAATGATATTATCCGGCAAAAAAAAGATACCACCCTTGTAGGTTCTGGTGCTGTTTTTCAAACGATGAATTCTACGGTAACTATGAACCTGGCTACCATCTTCAAGTTAACAGGAATCAATTTTACTGTAAGTGCAGCTTGCGCTAGCGGGTCTCATGCTATTGGGTTAGGTTATCATTTCATAAAAACGGGTCTGCAGGATTGTATCATTTGTGGTGGTGCACAAGAGATTAATCATTTAGCAATGGGGTCTTTCGATGCATTGTCTGCTTTTTCCATCCGGGAATCTTCCCCCGCTACTGCATCCCGACCTTTCGATCGTGACCGGGATGGCCTTATCCCCAGTGGCGGTGCCGCTACATTAATACTTGAAAGCCTTGAATCTGCGCAAAAACGTGGAGCCCCTATTTTAGGCGAAATAATCGGGTATGGCTTTTCTTCTAACGCATCGCATATTAGTAACCCAACAGTAGATGGGCCGGTAAGGTCTTTACATAAAGCATTGAAAGATGCCGGATTACAATCGGCAGATATAGATTATATTAATGCGCATGCTACCTCAACACAGGCTGGTGATAGCAGCGAGGCAAGGGCAATTGATGAAGTTTTTGGCAGGTACAAGCCGTTAGTAAGCTCCACAAAATCTATGACGGGGCATGAGTGCTGGATGGCAGGCGCAAGTGAAATTGTGTATTCTGTGCTGATGATGCAGCATTCTTTCGTGGCTCCCAGTATAAATTTCGAAAATCCCGATGAAGATTCTGCAAAACTGAATATAGCAAAAAGCACTGTTGAAAAAGATATAGTTGTATTTTTGTCGAACTCTTTTGGTTTTGGGGGAACTAATTCTTCTCTTATTATTAAAAAATTACCATAACCCTACACTGATCCTGATGGAAAATAAAAAAATTATTGACACAATTCAATCATTTCTTATAGAAGAATTTGAGGTTGAACCAGCAAAAATTACCAACGATGCTAATTTAAAAGAAACCCTCGGCTTAGATAGCCTGGACTATATTGATTTGGTAGTAATCATTGAGAGTAATTTTAAATTTAAAGTGAAGCCAGAAGACTTTACCCATATTGATACCCTGGAAGATTTTTACAACTATGTAATATCTAAAGTGAATTCAAAAGAATTAGCATAATGTCTTTATGGCAAGGCAAATCAAAAGGAAACAAAGCAGGCTACCAGGTTTTTGTATGGATCTTAAAAACTTTTGGCGTACAACCGGCTTACCTTCTGCTAAGATTTGTTGCTTTCTATTATTTTCTATTTTCTTATAAAGCTTCCCGCCAAATTTATTCTCTTTACCGCACCCGGTTAGGCTTTAACCGTGTAAAAGCTATCGCAAAAATTTACACCAATTACTATTTGTTAGGCCAGTGCATTATTGATAAAGTAGTGGTCATGTCTGGCATCCCCAATCAATTCACCTATAATTTTGATGGAGAAGAAAATTTAACGGAAATAGCCGCTTTACAACATGGAGGAATATTGCTAAGTGCACATATTGGCAATTGGGATATTGCCGGGCATTTTTTAAAACGATTAGATGCTACTATCAATATTCTGATGTTTGATGGCGAACAAAAACAAATAAAAGAATATCTTGCTTCGGTAACCGGGAAAAAATTTATTAATATCATTTTTATAAAAGATGACCTGTCGCATATTTACGAAATAAGCGATGCCTTAAAAAAAAATGAGTTGGTATGCATGCACGCTGATCGCTTTTTGGAAGGTAACAAAACAATGTCCACTAATTTTTTAGGCGCAAAAGCAAAGTTTCCGATGGGGCCCTTTATATTGGCCAATATGTTCAAAGTGCCTGTGTCGTTTGTTTTTGCGGTAAAAGAAAGCACTTTGCATTACCATTTTTTTGCAAGCAAAATAAAAAAGTTTGATAGCCTGCAAAAGCAGGCGGTGATGCAACAAATGTTGCAGGAGTTTGCCGGAGAAATGGAATTAACCGTTAAAAAATACCCGGAACAATGGTTTAATTATTACAATTTCTGGAGATAGATGACAAACAATGCCCCCGACATATTATCTTTTATTCCGCAAAGGCCACCTTTTGTTATGGTAGATGAGATATTGGAAGTGGGTGAATCAGGCATCCGATCAAAGTTTTTAATACAGACTGAAAAACTCTTTGTAGAAGACGGTTATTTAAAAGAACCGGGGCTGGTAGAAAACATTGCGCAAACGGCGGCGGCGAGGGCAGGCTATATTGCCAAATTAAAAAAAAAACCGGTTCACGTAGGTTACATAGGGTCTATCAAAAACCTGCAGGTATTTTTTCTACCAAAAACAGGCGACGAATTAATTACAGAAATAGCCATTGAACAACAAATTTTTACAGTAACATTGATAACTGGTAAAATATTTTGCGGCGACAAAATAGTAGCGCAATGCGAAATGAAAATATTTATTAATGACAATAAACATTAACGGCTTGTGCCCGTTAGCTTTGAAGTGCAAGAAATTTATCAATGATAAATAGCCAGTATCAGCGTGTATATAAATTAAATTTTACTTCGCAGTTCTTGTCGTATTGATTAAATAAGGTGGGTAAAAAAATGGCGGCCAATAATAATGACCATATGAAAAATGAATTGAACAGCTCTACAAAAATACAGGTTCGATTTAATGAGGCAGACCCGCTTGGTATTGTGTGGCATGGCCATTATATACGCTATTTTGAAGACGGCCGTGAAGCATTTGGAAATAAACATGGGCTAGGTTACCTGGAAGTGTACAAACAAGGTTTTGTAATTCCTATTGTAAGTGTACAATGCGATTTTAAACGTTCGCTTCGCTATGGCGACAGTGTAATTGTAGAAACAAAATATATAAATTCCGAGGCTGCAAAAATGATATTCCATTATCGCTTGTTTAATGCAGTTACCAATGAGCTGGTAGCCACAGGTTCTTCAGTACAGGTTTTTCTAGACAAAGAATCATCTACCCTTCAATTAAATAACCCGCCATTTTTTTACGAATGGAAAAAGAAATATGGACTTGTTTAAGTTAATTCAATGAAAGATGTTTTTGTAATTGCGGATAATATTTTATCGCCTGTTGGCACAACCACTGCAGGCAATTTTGAGCAACTTAAACAACTTAGTGCTAGTGTAAAAAAGCAAACAGATACATCGATATCCGAAGAGCCTTTTTACGCTTCTTTATTTAATGGTACAGAAATTTTTTTAAACTACGATAGTCATCCAGGATTTACAAAATTTGAAAAATTATTAGTCACTTCTATTGGCGATGCGATACAAAATACAGGCGCACTTGCAACCGATAAAAAAACAGTGCTGATAATTTCTACCACAAAAGGAAATATAAGCCTGCTTGAAACAGACGACAATAAAATCGATTTAAAAAGCAGGATGACGCTGCATAATTCGGCAGCCCTTGTGGCAGAACACTTTAATTTTTTTCACAAACCCCTTGTTATTTCAAATGCCTGTATTTCGGGTTTACTGGCCATTATCACGGGCATGCGGTTAATTCAATCCGGGCAATATGACAATGCAGTAATTGCAGGTGCAGATGTAATTTCAAAATTTATATTATCCGGTTTTCAATCTTTCCAGGCCATCAGCAACGAGGTTTGTAAACCGTTTGATGCAATGCGAAACGGCATAAATTTGGGAGAAGCCGCCGCCACTATTATTTTAAGCCGGCATAAAAAAAGCAGCCACGATATAAAAGTGGTGTCAGGTTCAATAAGCAATGATGCCAATCATATTTCCGGACCCTCCCGAACGGGCGAAGAATTGAATTTGGCTATTACAAAAGCTATGAACGATGCCGGGTTATCAGCAACGGACATTGACTTCATTTCGGCCCATGGTACTGCCACAATTTATAACGATGAAATGGAAGCCAAAGCAATTACGTTAGCCAATTTACAGCACGTGCCGGTCAATAGCCTGAAAGGGTATTTCGGCCATACGCTGGGTGCCGCCGGCATTATTGAATCGGTCGCTTCAATTCATTCACTAAAAGAAAATATAATTTTACCAACGCCCGGCTTTACAAAGCTTGGCGTAACTATGCCCATAAATGTTTGCAGTACTTTACAAAAAACAGCTTTGCAAAATTGTTTAAAAACAGCCTCTGGTTTTGGTGGCTGCAATGCTGCGGTAATTTTTAGCAAACAATAAATATTAAAAACTTAATTTATTTTCTAGTTATGAATTTTTTTTCGAAGGATAAAAAATCTGCCTTCCAGGCCAAAGAAGCAGCACAATGGATTGCATTTGGCCCGGTTATTTTCCAATCGGCCAAAGTACTTAGAAATACAGGTATATTAACGACTATTGAAGAAAGTGGTTTGAAAGGTTTAACGATTGAAGAAATTGCAGAAAAAGTAAAATTGCCTTTATATGGTGTAAGAGTTCTATTAGAATCTGGTTTAAGTCTTGGTCTGGTATTAGTTAACAATAAAAAATATACTTTAGCAAAAACAGGCTATTTTATTTTGCACGATCCGTTAACGATAGCCAACATGGATTTTGTAAATGACGTAAATTACAAAGGACTTTTTTATTTGGAAGAGAGTATTAAAAATGGCAGGGCCGAGGGCCTGAAAGAATTTGGAGAATGGCAAACTATTTACGAAGGACTGTCGCAGTTGCCGGAGCAGGTACAAAAAAGCTGGTTTGCTTTTGATCATTTTTTTTCTGATGATGCTTTTCCGAAAGTTTTACCACTGGTTTATAAAAACGGTTCAGTTAAAAAAATTTTAGATATTGGTGGTAATACCGGTAAATGGGCCATTGCGTCTACAAACTATTCGCCGGCTACTCATATTACAATTATGGATTTGCCCGGGCAGTTAAATGTGGCAAAAACAAAAATTGACCAGCTTGGTTTGGGTGAAAGAATTTCTTTTTTGCCTGTAAATATTTTGGATGAAACTGAAAAATTTCCCAAGGGTTTTGATGTTATTTGGATGAGCCAGTTTTTAGATTGTTTTTCAGAAGCCACTATTGTATCTATTTTAAAAAGATGTTTTGAGGCATTGGACGGCCATGGGCAGGTAATTATTCTGGAGCCTTTTTGGGATAGGCAGAAATTTGAAGTTGCCGCTTTCTGTTTGCAACAAACTTCGCTTTATTTTACCGCCCTTGCCAACGGCAACAGCCAGATGTATAGTGCAGAAACTTTTTTGCAATGTATTGACGAAGCCGGTTTCGATATCATAGAACAGGTAGACCATATTGGATTAAGCCAGACTTTATTAAAATGTAAAAAAAGAAAACAACAAAAACTTCTTTAATGAGTACAGAAAAAGTTGACGTATTGGTAATTGGTGCAGGGCCAGCGGGAACAGTAGCAGCATCCATCATTAACAAAGCGGGATTTAAAGTAAAAATAGTTGAAAAATTAAAATTTCCCCGCTTTGTAATTGGTGAAAGTTTATTGCCGCGTTGTATGGAAGCCCTAACCGAAGCAGGTTTTGTTGAAGCGATAAAAGAGGCAGGTTTCCAGGAAAAATTTGGAGCAAAGTTTGTAAAAAATGGGAAGGTATGCGATTACTTTTTTGCTGATCAGTTTACGCCCGGGTGGAACTGGACCTGGCAGGTACCGAGAGCAGCGTTTGATAAAATTCTTGCTGACACGGTAGAAAAAATGGGAGTACCTGTTAGTTATGAAACTACCGTAGCGGGCATTGAATTTCATGGATCTGACTCGGTAACAACAGTAGTAGACACGGAAGGAAATAAAACCCAAATAGAAGCCAGGTTTATTGTCGACGGAAGTGGTTATGGCAGGGTGATTCCACGTTTATTCCACCTGGATACACCTTCTACCCTTCCTGCACGTAAAACATTATTTGCTCATGTGGCCGATAAAAAAC
>JBGSIG010000210.1:0-9235 GCA_041742655.1 Ferruginibacter sp.
AAAGTTGAGCATTACGAGATTGCATCCTACGGCACATTGCGTGCCTTTGCAAAAATTTTAGGCGAAGATGAAGTGGCGTCTTTACTGGAGCAATCGTTAAATGAAGAGAAAGAAGCTGACAGTACTTTGACTAAAGTGGCAGAAAGCAGTATTAACATCGCCGCTGCTGAAGCAGCGGTGTAGAAAGTGGATTAAATTTTTTCTCACCAACGGCCGGCCATGTATGAAGGAGTGGATAAGTAGTTGTTTACGTACATCCCGGCTGTTTATTTTTTTATTCAAAAAAAATCTTGCAATATGAAATATGTAAATTATACAATATTGTTTTCCTTGATGGCGATGCTTACCAGTTGTGAAGCTATCGGTGCAATTTTTAAAGGCGGAATGTGGGTAGGTGCAATTTTAGTAATACTCGTAATTGTAGGTGTAATTGCCCTTTTTTCACGCAAAAATAAATAGAAGCAAACTGCTGCCAGTTAAATTTTTGCATCAGTAAATTATATTTATCAGGTTTTAAAATAAAGCTATGGCAAAGAAAACAGTTAAATCGCAGGCAGACGACAATGTAAAACTTGCTGCTATTGAACAAGATAAGGTGACAGACGAGGGTTCTTTTTTAACCACCAACCACGGTCTGAAAATAAATGACAATCAAAACTCTTTAAAGACTTGTGAACGGGGCGGAACCCTGATTGAAGATTTTATTTTAAGAGAGAAGATTCATCATTTTGATCATGAGCGCATACCGGAAAGAATTGTGCATGCAAGGGGTTCTGCAGCGCACGGATATTTTGAGTTGTATGATCCGATAGGGAAATATACCAAGGCAAAACTCTTTAATGAAACTGGGGTAAAAACGCCTGTTTTTGTACGATTCTCAACCGTTGCAGGATCTCGAGGGTCTACAGATTTGGCAAGAGATGTCAGGGGGTTTTCTGTAAAATTTTATACGTCGGAAGGGAACTACGATTTGGTTGGAAACAATATGCCAGTATTCTTTATACAGGATGCAATGAAGTTTCCGGATTTAATTCATGCAGTAAAGCCGGAACCACATAACGAAATACCGCAAGCCGCATCTGCCCATGATACTTTTTGGGATTTTATTTCACTTATGCCTGAGAGTATGCACATGATAATGTGGGCCATGAGCGACCGGGCAATTCCGCGAAGCTTAAGAATGATGGAAGGTTTCGGCGTGCATACCTTTAGGTTTATCAACGAAGCCGGAGAATCGCATTTTGTAAAATTTCACTGGAAGCCTTTATTAGGAGTGCATTCGGTTACATGGGATGAAGCTCAAAAAATCTCCGGAAAAAATTCAGATTTTCACCGGCAAGACCTGTGGGAAGCTATTGAGTCCGGTGCCTTTCCGGAATGGGAACTGGGCCTGCAAATTGTTCCGGAAGCAGACGAACATAAGTTTGAATTTGACCTGCTTGATCCTACTAAATTAATTCCTGAAGAAATAGTGCCCGTACAACTAATTGGGAAAATGACACTCAATAAAAATCCCGATAATTTCTTTGCTGAAACGGAGCAGGTGGCTTTTAACCCCGGCCAGTTAGTACCAGGTATTGATATCACCAATGACCCGCTGCTACAAGGAAGGCTGTTTTCTTACAGCGATACACAGTTGTCCCGTTTAGGTTCTCATAATTTTCCAGAGTTACCTATTAACAGGCCTATTGTACCAGTGCATAATAATCAGCGGGATGGCCATATGCGGCATACCATCAATAAAGGCAGGGTTAGCTATGAGCCCAATACGCTTGGTGGCGGTTGCCCGTTTCAGGCAAAGGCAAGCGAAGGTGGCTTTACAAGTTACCCGGAAAGAATTGACAGTAACAAAGTAAGGGCAAGAAGCAAAAGTTTTATGGATCATTTTAGCCAGGCAACATTATTTTTCAATAGCCAGTCTGACTACGAAAAAAATCATATCACCGATGCCTTAAGTTTTGAGTTGGGAAAAGTAGAAACTAAATCTATTCAGGAAAGAACGGTGAAATTGCTTTCGTATATCGATAAGGGGCTTGCTACGTCAGTTGCAGTGTACTTAGGAATTCAGATACCCGGCGAACGGGAGGGTTATCTTAACCAAAGCTTTCCTGCCGATGCCAACCCGGACGACTACCAACCTGTAATGGTAACCAGTTCGCTGGAAAGTTCTCCGGCTTTAAGTATGGCAAACACAATTAAGAATACCATACAAACAAGAAAAATTGCATTCTTGATTGCGGATGGTGTAAATGAAGTTTCAGTGAATGTGGTTAAGAAAGTGCTGGAAGCAGAAGGGGCGGTTGTGGACCTGGTTGCTCCAAAATTGGGAATGGTAATGTCGGAAGGTGATGTTGGATTTACTGTAATGAAAAGTTTTTTAACTACAGCTTCTGTTTTATATGATGCGGTTTATATACCTGGCGGCATTAATAGTGTTGCAACACTTACCGGTGAACCAGACGCCATTCATTTTTTAAATGAGGCATTTAAACATTGCAAGGTTATTGCGACAGATGCCGAAGCTTTGCAGGTAATTGAAGAAACATATTTCTATAAAAAGTTACCCAAGAAATTTTCAGACGAAGTAGCATTGACCAAAGGAATAATTGTAAACGATGATGCTAAAAAATTATCGGCGCTGTTTGTAAAGGCAATTGCGATGCACCGGTTTTGGGATAGGGAGAAGCTGGAGAAAGTACCTGCGTAAGATTTTCTGCTGAACCAACATAGCCTATATGGTTATGTTGGTTCAACTACATATATTTAAGAATAGTTGCACCATTACAACGTTTCACTCTAGATAGTCTAAGGAAATTTAATAAATAGCAGGCGTGCAAGCGGTGTCAATCCAATAACTTCTTATATCATCCACCACTTTTATAAGTGCATCGAAGCTTACGGGTTTTACTACATACGTATTTGCCCCTAATTCATAGCACCTTTTTATTTCATTGTCATTGTTTGTGGTTGTAAAAACAACAACTGGTATTTTTTTAAAAATAGCATGTTGCTTTATTTCCTGCAATGCCTCTCTGCCATCTTTTTTTGGCATATTTAAATCGAGCAATATAAAAACCGGGTAGTCAGATTCATGCGTTTTTTGCTTTTCTTTATTGGTAAGAAAGTTTAGCAATTCTATTCCGTTTTCAACAAATTCAATTTTTTCGGTATAGCCTTTTTCATCAAAAACTGTTTGCAGCAAAAATCTGTCATCTGCATCGTCTTCTGCAATTAAAATAAATAGCTTTTTAACTGTGCTTTTCATGTTCTGTTTCCTGGTTGTTACTAATCTAAATCTAAGATATTATATCTGGTTGATATCTACATGTTTATTTTTCCATCGGAAAAAATAAACTAAACTTAGCTCCTGCATTTACCACTCCAGTTGCTGTTACAAAGCCATGATGGTTAATCATTACATGCTCTACAATAGCCAAACCGGTACCCCTCGCACTATTCAATTTTTCATCGTTATCAAGCCGTTGAAAAAGCTTAAATATTTTTTTTGAAAATACGTTGTCAAACCCCTTTCCATTGTCGGCTATTGTCAACTTATAGTAAGGGCATTGTATCATATTGTTGTTGATTTCCCACATATCATTCCAGTCTATTACTTCGCCGGAGATGCTTATTTCAAGTGGTACACCTTCTCTTGAAAATTTAAGGGAATTCTCCAACAGGCATTTGAACAATAATCTTAGTTGATGAGCATAACCCTGAAGGTTGCCCAAAGCTGCAACTTTAAGGGTAAAAGCTGCCCCGGGAGTATTGCTTTTTATCTCGCTGGATACCATCTCGATGATATTGTTAAATTCAACCAGGCTCAGTGCTTCTTTCGTATTGTGAAGGTTTATAAAGTTGATAAAGTCATTTATCAGTTCATGCATAGTGGAAGCGGCTGCGCCCATCCTTATCACAATCTGCCTGGCTTCGTCATTTAGCTGGTCTTTATGTTTTGCATTCAAGCGGTCGCTGAATACCCGGATTTTTCGCAGTGGTTCCTGTAAGTTATGCGAAGCTATAAACGAAAACTCCTGCAGGTCGCTATTGGTGCGGTTCAACTCAAGTAACTTTCTTTCCAGGTTTTTTTGATAACCCGCACGCAGCCTTAATTCTCTCGCCATAAAAAGAAAGGAGATAATAAAAACAAGCAGCGTGAAAATAAAAATAAGTTGAAATGTTCTGGGAGCTGCGTTTAAATAGAACACCTTGTTTTTATTGCGGTTGTCAAGTAGTAGCTGCTCTTCGCTTTTTACCAGAGCAAAAATGCTCAGGCAAGTGTCCATGGCATTTTTTCCAACCAGCATTTGCATTCTCAAAAGTGCACTGTCATTTTTTATTGCCAGGCCTCGTTTTAAATAGCTTAATCTCACATCAACCCATACCTGCAGTTTGGCCAGGTTTTTTTGCTGCACTTCATTGTCTGAGGTAAACCTTTTAAGTGAGTCAATTAACACTGGCACGGCGGGAGCGGTTCTATTATAGAGCACGAGAAAATTATTGTCTCCGGTAAGCAAAAATCCCCTGGCAGCACTTTCCGCCTCGTTTAAATTATTTTTTATGAGGTCAGTATGGTTTATTACTTTATTTGTATGTGCTACCATTTCCTCAGCTACAGAAATATCCCCCATCCTTTTGATGAATATTGCCGACAACGTCAGCAGCACAACAAGTGTAACGCTGAAAACTATGTTGAGGTAAACCAGTTTAGGCTTCATTGCTATTAATTTCAGTTAGGGATCAACATCTTCCAACCCATTTTCTTGACTATTGTTTCGTACTGCGATCTGCATAACTATTATAAAACCAAATTGTTTAAATCAGTATTAATTTGATTAAAAAACGTTGTGGTATCGTATTTGCCAACATGTATAACTTAACGGGTGCCGAAATACTCAACAATATGATCTATGGAATCACATTTAGGTAATTGAAAGATAATAGTTTAAATTAATAAATGGACAAAGCCGAAAATATTTTTCCGCTTGATACACTTAAATTTCTTTTCGAAACAAAAGAGGGCAGTGCGGATTTTTTTGAAAAAATAACTGGCTTTTTGCCTGCCCTAATTTATGTGTATGACGCTTCAAATAATAAATTAAGCTATATAAATAATAAGCTTACAGACATATTGGGTTATGACGCCCGGGATTTATCGGAGTGGGACAATGATTTAATGAAGCTTGTTTTTAAAGAAGATGGGGAATTAGTTCTACAGGAGTTGGGAAAATATACCGCACTAAAGGACAACGAAACTCACTGTTTCAATTGCCGCCTTAATCGTAAGCAGGGAAATGCAAAATATTTTAAAACAACAGGAACTATACTTCGAAGAAATGAACAGGGAACTCCCGCATCTATCCTTTTTGTAGCAGAAGATATTACGGAAATACGGGATAGGCGGAACGAAGTTGCTGCTGCTCACAAGTTGATGAACGATACCGAAGAATTACTTGAATTTGGCACCTGGTCATGGAACGCAGACTTAAAAGCAACAGAACTAAGTGACGGAATGTATAGGCTGCTTGAATATAAAAAAGATGAAAAAGGCAGTTCAGAGAATTATTTCAGGCTACATATTTTACCGTCAGACCAGGATATTATTTCAGAGAAAGTGCGCAAAGCAATCCATCAGAAAAGCGAATTTGAACATACCTGCAAGCTGACAACGGCGTTAAAAAAGCAAAAAATTGTTTTTACAAAAGGTAAAATCATATTTAAGGCCAATGGCGAAATTGATAGAATAATGGGCATTACCCACGATATTAGTTCGCTTGCCAACGCCAATAATGATTTACTGTTGTCGAAAGAAATAATAAATGAGCGGGAGAAATTTTCGGGTTACGGCTCCTGGGAATATAACCTGGGCGACAAAGAAATTACCTGGAGTGATGGTATGTATTATATTTTTGGATACGACCCTGTTGCTGACAGAAAGAACCTTGTTATTAATGAAGACTTTTATTTTAACCACATGCCAGCAGAAAACAGGGCTATTGCTAAAAAGAAGCGCAACGATATAGTGAACAACGCAGCCAACACCTATGTGTTAGAATATGAAATAATTGGCGGAGATAAGCAAAGAAAAATAATAGAGACACATGCTAAAGTGTTACGGGATGAAAACAACAATGCGGTAAAATGGATAGGCACCACAAGGGATGTAACCACGCTAAGGCAGTATGAAATGGAGTTGCAACGGAAAATAAGCGAACTCGACCGATCCAACAAAGACCTTGAAGAATTTGCTTATGTAGCGTCTCACGACCTGCAGGAACCTCTAAGAAAAATCTCCACTTTTGCAGCGAGGCTTATGTCGAAATTTGGCGACGAACTTGGCAGTGAAGGCAAAGAATATTTGGTAAGAATGAATGCTGCTTCTGTAAATATGTCTTCAATGATTGCAAGTTTACTTGAGTTCTCTTTGCTTAGCCGCAAAAACCAGCCTTTTAAACAGTGCGACCTGAATGAAATTTTAAAAGCAGTAAGGACTGAACTGGAACTAATAATCGAAGAAACCAATTCGACTATTATTTCCGAAAAATTACCCGTACTTGAAGCAATTCCATCGCAAATGATGCAGGTATTTACCAACCTTATCTCCAACGCAATTAAATTCCGGAAGGCGGGAATGAACCCTGTCATTAAAATTGGATGCAAAAAAATAGACAACACAGAAGAAAATAATTACCGGTTGACTGGCAGTACGGATTTCTATAAAATAACTTTTGAAGATAATGGGATTGGATTTGAAGCCGAATATGCTTCAAAAATATTCCAGATTTTTCAGCGGTTACACGGTAAGGCTGCATATAGCGGTTCAGGCATTGGACTGGCGATTTGTAAAAAAATTGTTGACAATCATCACGGAATTTTATTTGCTGAAAGCGAGCCGGGCAAGTGGACTATATTTACAATGATACTGCCCCAAAAAAATACTCATATTTTATAATTTTATTATGCCCAATACAATACCTCTAAAAATTTTAATTATCGACGATGATGAAGATGATTTCTTTATTACCAGCGAATACATAAAAAATATTAAAGGGCCCCGTTCAATAATAACCGACTGGTGTTTTGATTACAAAGAGGCACTGAATAAAATTTGCGAAAATCATTACGAACTATATCTTGTAGATTTTAGGCTGGGCGCCAAAACAGGGCTCGACCTGATAAAAGATGCGGTAAAAAACGGCTGCCAGCAACCCATGATATTGCTTACCGGCATGGGTAACCGCGACGTTGATATGCAGGCTATGGAAGTTGGTGCAGTGGACTACCTGGTGAAGGCCGAACTGAATACTGAAAAATTAGAAAGGTGCATACGCTATGCAATGGGCCGGTATGAATTTATTAAAGTGTTAAAAGTAAATGAGCAGAAATTCCGGAGCATTTTTGAAAAATCCAAGGATGCTGTTTTTGTAGCAGACGTAGACCTTTCTTTTAAAGATGTAAATCCAGCTACTTCTGAAATTTTTGAATTTGATAAAAGTGAATTGCTTCGCCTGAACTTTTATGATTTGATAGCGGACAAAAAAGACGAGGATCTTATCAGGCTGCAATTTAACAATAAGGAATCGGTAGATGACAAAGAAGTGGATTTATTAACCAAAACAAAGGAAAGAATCACCTGCATTATTTCGCTTTCAACAGAAATTGACGATAAGGGATATAAATACGTTCAGGGCATTATTCATGAAATAACCAATTTAAAAAAGTCTGAAAAAGCTGCTCTTCAGGCAGAAAAACTAAAAGCCACAGAAAGGCTTGTGCGCATGCTGGCCCATGAAGTTAGAAACCCGTTGAATAATATAAGCCTGTCTGTAGAGCAGCTTACTGCCGAAAATGTAGATGGCGATGCAAAAATATATTTCGACATCATCAACCGCAACAGCAGGCGCATTAGTGATTTAATTACAGAATTGCTGGATTCATCCAGGCCAACCGAATTGATATTGGCGAGGGTTCCGGTTAATGCAGTCATACACAGCAGTGTTGCTGCTGCCCTTGACCGTATAAGGCTTAAGGCAATAAAATTACAGGCGAATTATATAAACGAAAGTGGATTTATAATGGCGGATGCTGATAAATTAAAAATTGCGTTGCTAAATATTATAATCAACGCAGTGGAAGCAATGGAGGAAAATAAAGGAGAATTAATAATTACGCTAAGCAATGAAGAACAAAAGCATGTCATTACCATAACGGACAATGGTATTGGTATCAATGAAGAAAATATGTCTAAATTATTTGAGCCATATTATACATCTAAACCAAATGGGATGGGATTGGGATTGGCATCCACCTTAAACATTCTGCAGTCGCATAAAGCGCTGGTAGAAGTAAAGAGTAAGCCCGGCCAAGGAACAACTTTTATTATAAGTTTTGATGGTGTTGATGAATGAAAACAATATGTTCTTTGAAGTTCCTGACCATTAGTTATGAATTATTTTAGCCTTCTATTTTCGGTACTTCAAATATGATCTGAAACTTCGCCGGTGTGCAAACAAATCTACAGTTTTGGTTTTATGGTTCTTAAAATCCTCATTCCTTATCGACATCTACGTGCCGCATTTCTGAAAAAAATTAATAATTTGTTTGGCATCTATAGGTAGAAGTTGCCACAGCCTCAAAACTAGCACGGGTTTAAGGAGGCTGGTAATTTCTAAATTCAAGTAACCTCCAGGTATTTTAAAAGGATTTCATTTTGGCGGCATTGTTGCAATTGGAGTGCGGTACCCTATTTAAAATGGAACAAGATGACTACTACTTCGCAAACAAAAATATTAATTGTAGATGATGAGATAGATGCCTGCTATTTATTGGTGAGTATGTTGAACATTAAAAAAGTAACATCATCGTGTGCCAACTCGATTGGCGAAGCTCAGGCCGCTTTAATAAAAGAAATGCCGGAGATTGTATTGCTTGACAATCATTTGAAAGATGGGTTGGGAATTGATTTTATTAGAACAATAAAAAAGCAATCACCCCAATCCAAAGTTGTCATCATTTCCGCCCATGACAATCTTTCAGACAGGCAGAAAGCATTTTCAAATGGGGCGGATTTTTTTATTGCAAAACCATTTACAAGGGATATTATTTACAGGACAATTGAAAAATTTAATCCGTCAATAATTCAATAATTTATAGCCGGCTCAGGAAACCAGTACTTTCAGCCACCTTGTTTCCCTTTCAACCCGATCTCTCATTTTTTAGTTGCTGAGATTTTATC
>JBGSIG010000211.1:0-2888 GCA_041742655.1 Ferruginibacter sp.
ATAAATCTCTTTTTTTCTTTTTGCTTTTTTGCTTTGGCCAGTAGCTGAATATGTTCCTGCAAATAATACAAATGCAGTCAGTACGGTATTTATTTTATTTTTCATTAGACTCTGGATTTTGAGATAACAAAATGATAAGAAAATAGCTTTAACCTACAGTTATAGTTTAAAGCTATTACCGGATTTAATTTCGTTATTTATTTGCAATTTATAATTTAATCTAATATTGGGCTCAGCCATCTTTTCACTTCATCAATATTCATTTCTTTTCTTTCAGTGTAATCGGCCAACTGATCTTCATTTATTTTACCCACCCCAAAATATTTACTTGCCGGGTTGGCAAAATACCAGCCACAAACTGAAGATGCAGGATACATTGCCAGTGATTCGGTAAGATGAATGCCAGTTGTTTCCTCGCCACCCAGTAAATTAAATAATTTATATTTTTCTGTATGGTCGGGGCAGGCAGGATAACCGGGAGCAGGACGAATACCCTGGTACTCTTCTTTTATCAACTGTTCATTAGATAAGTGTTCTTCTGTAACATAGCCCCAATATTCCAACCTTGTTCTTTTGTGCAGTACTTCAGCAAATGCTTCTGCAAATCGATCGCCCAATGCCTGTAAAATTATCTTATTATAATCATCCAGGTTATCGTCAAATTTTTTGATGTGTGGTTCTATGCCTTCGATTGTTACTGAAAAAGCCCCTAAATAATCAGCCCCCTGTCCCCCGAAGGGGGTACTTAGATTGCTACTATCTTTGATAGACGGCTGATCTTTTATAGTTGCAAGAATTGTGGCAGTTACTTCGTTGATGTTCTTAATTACCTCATAATTTGTAAAACGAATTACTTTAAAACCTTTTTCCTGCAACCAATTAGTTCTTATCTCATCAGTTTCCTTATTTTCTGGTAACTGGTGTATTGATCCATCAATTTCTATCACTAGCCTTTTATCCAAACAAACTAAGTCTGCAATGTAATTACCAATGATATGCTGCCTTCTAAATTTATATCCACTTAATTGTTCTGTTTTAACCGCTTCCCATAATATTTCTTCAGCTTTAGAAGGTTGATTACTGTGTTTAATTGAATATTCTTTTAACAATGAGTAATTAATAGGGCCTGCCATTTCATATCCGAAGCCAGCTTTTTCCTCACCTTCCCCACGGGAAGGGGCTTTAGTAAACTCTTCATTCAGCTCACTGGTACGTGGGGATGGGCTTTGTTTTATAAAATCTGCCAAAGATAAATTTGGCTGGCCTGCTGCTTTTTTTATTTGTTGTCTTAAAAATTCCAATTTAATATCTCCATTATTGGTCTTAACAATAACCGTATCCGGGCTTGTTTTTACAGCTTCCCAAAAACCGATGACTCCTCTTGCTGTTAACCATTTTTCATCAATGATCTGTTGCAATAGTTTTTTTGCGTCATTGTACAGTTTGGTTGCTTCTTTTCCTATAACAGTATCCGTTAATAATGCTGGAAATTTACCATGCATTTCCCAGGCAATAAAGAAGGGTTGCCAGTCAATGTACTCAGCTATTTCAGCCAGGTCGTAGTCTTTGAAAATTTTTGTACCTATAAATGTTGGCGCAACCGGTGTAAAATTATCCCAATCAATTACTGCCCCATTTTGCTGCGCTTCGGCAAAAGGCAAATAATTTTTTGCAGTTTTTCGGTTGCCAAAATCTTCTTTTAATTTATGATACTCATTTTTTATTCCCTTCAAAAAATCAGGCTTTTGCTCTTTGCTTAGCAGACTGCCGGCAACAGTAACGCTACGGGATGCATCTAATACATGCACAACACCATTATCATATTCCTGTGCAATTTTTACAGCAGTATGCATCCGGCTGGTAGTGGCCCCGCCGATTAGCAATGGAAGATCCATTTGCTGGCGTTTCATTTCCCGGGCAATATGCACCATCTCGTCAAGTGAAGGTGTAATGAGGCCGCTTAGCCCAATAATATCAACATTGTGTTTTTTTGCTTCCGATAAAATTTTATCAGTCGGCACCATCACCCCAAGGTCAATAATATCGTAACCATTACATCCCAATACCACGCCTACAATATTTTTTCCAATATCATGCACATCTCCTTTTACGGTGGCCAATAATATTTTAGCAGCGCCAGCCGCCTCCTCATTAGTGGTGCCCGCTGCAAGATGAGCTTGTTTTCGATCTTCTTTTTCCTGTTCGATAAAAGGTGTTAATACAGCTACCGCTTTCTTCATTACCCGGGCACTTTTTACTACCTGTGGTAAAAACATTTTGCCTGCACCAAACAAATCACCCACTATATTCATTCCATCCATTAACGGGCCTTCAATTACATCCAATGGCTTTGGATATTTTAGCCGGGCTTCTTCCGTATCTGCATCAATATAGTCGGTAATACCATTTACAAGAGAGTGAGATAACCTTTTTTCCACCGGGTCATTCCGCCATTTTTCATCCTTTACTTCTACCTTACCTTTTGCTTTTACTTTTTCAGCATGAATGATTAATTTTTCGGTAGCCTCATTGTTGTCGTTGTTGCGATTAAGAATTACATCCTCGCACATTTCTCTCAAGGTTGGCTCAATTTCATCGTACACCACCAGCTGCCCTGCATTTACAATGCCCATATCCATACCGGCTTGTATGGTATAATACAGAAAAACTGCATGCATCGCTTCCCTGACATGATCGTTTCCTCGAAAAGAAAATGACATATTGCTTACACCACCACTTACCCTTGTAAGCGGCATCAATCTTTTTATTTCTTTTGTTGCTTCAATAAAATCTAACGCATAATTATTATGCTCTTCAATACCGGTAGCGATGGCAAAAATGTTGGGATCAAAAATAATATCCTGCGGCGGGTACCCAACCACGGTAGT
>JBGSIG010000212.1:0-3608 GCA_041742655.1 Ferruginibacter sp.
AATGGCATACGTGCAGGTATGCCGCTTTATGAACTGAGAACTTTGAACGATAAAAATATTGCTTTTAGCGGTGGCGATGCTCCCAACCCTGGATTAATTTTTCCAGAGTCGACCGGAGAAATTGATTTTGAAAATGAAGATGTGATTTTGGGCTGCATGAATTGCACCGATGACAAATTTCTTCATTCGCAGATAATGTATGCGGATCCGGCTATTGAAGAGGGCAGAATTTTATTTGTGCTTACAATAGTTCTTTATCCTGTTGTAACAGGCATATTCGATTAATAATTTCCTTTTCTTTATACATGCTGTCAGATTACATTAATCTGTTTGTCGATAATTGGATGCTTTCAATTTTATTATTGCTCTTCTTTCAAGGGCAAGGTCAAAATAACTTCATTCATCCGAACTGTCCGGTGAAATGTTTGTTATAACTATCAATTAAACCAAATAATATAAACCATGAATAATTTAACCGGAAAAGTAGCTTACATAACGGGAGGAAGCAAAGGCATTGGCTGTGGTATTGCTGCAACTTTACTTGCTAACGGAATGAAGGTAGCCATCACAAGCAGAGACCTTGCTGCCGTAAAGCAGGCCGCAGAAAGTTTAAGCAATGATCCTTCAAAAGTGTTGGGGCTTCAATCGGATGTAAGTTCACTTGCGGCCGAAACCAGCGCAATCAATGCTGCAGTGGCTCATTTTGGGCAGTTGGATGTAGTGATTGCCAATGCAGGTGTTGGCCATTTTGCTAATATTGAAGACCTGACAGAGCAGCAATGGAAAGACACTATTGACACCAACTTAACGGGCGTTTTTAACAGCGTAAAAGCAAGCCTTGATCCACTAAAAAAATCTAAAGGATACATAATTACCATAGCGAGCCTGGCTGGCACCAATTTTTTTGAAAATGGTGCGGCTTACAATGCAAGTAAGTTTGGGCTCGTTGGCTTTACACAGGCAATCATGCTTGATCTGCGTAAATATGGGATCAAAGTTTCTACTATTATGCCAGGGTCTGTGGCCACTTATTTTAACAATCATATACCCAACGATGCAGATGGCTGGAAAATTCAACCGGAGGATATTGGGGAACTGGTGGCAGACCTGTTAAAAATGAACCCAAGAACATTGCCCAGCAAAATTGAAGTGAGGCCATCTATGCCGGGCAAGTAAATTTTTCATGATGCACATAACAAAAAAAAATGTGGGCTATTCGGTATTGGACCTGGCAACCATCATTGAAGGGAAAACAGCCGCCGATAGTTTTAGAAACAGTCTTGCAATAGCGCAGTTGGCAGAACAATCAGGGTATACACGTTTTTGGCTGGCCGAGCATCATAATATGGCAAGCGTGGCCAGTTCAGCAACTTCAGTATTAATTGGTTTTATAGCCGGCGGCACTAAAACTATCCGGGTAGGTTCGGGTGGCATTATGCTGCCTAATCATGCGCCGCTGATAGTGGCAGAACAATTTGGTACATTGGCTTCGCTATACCCACATCGTATTGATTTAGGACTAGGGCGGGCACCTGGCAGCGACCAACTTACTGCCATGGCTATACGCGGCGAAAATTTCCGGTCGCAACCTGATTTTCCTGCAGATATTAGGCGGCTTCAAACTTTTTTTTCTGCAGATAATGCTACCAGCAATTTAAGAGCAATTCCCGGTGAAGGATTGGATATACCGATTTGGATTTTAGGTTCAAGCACTGATAGTGCACGGGTAGCCGCAGCAATGGGGATGCCGTATGCATTTGCCAGTCATTTTGCTCCTGCATATTTTAGAGAAGCTATCCATTTGTACCGGCAATATTTTCAGCCATCTGAAGCATTAAAGCAACCTTATGTGATGGCTTGTGTAAATGTAGTAGCAGCGGATACTGATACGGAAGCAACCATTCTTGCTACATCTTTGCAACAATTGCTATTGGGTGTAATTACCAATAAACGGAGGTTATTGCAACCGCCGGTTGATGGCCCGGGTACTATCTGGAACAATGCAGAAGCCGCCGCCGTACAGCAAATGCTTACCTACTCATTTATCGGAAGCCCTAAAAAAACAGAAAAAGAATTGTCGCTATTCATTGAGCAGACCGGGGTGGACGAGATAATGGCAACGTCTCATATTTTTGATCACAAAGCACGGATACATTCCTACAAATTATTTGCAGAGGTGATGAAAAGTATTTAGAGCCAATAAATTTTGATTGAGCATTTTTAGTACGTTAACCGATGCAATTTTATGTTCCGCACAACAATAAAAATAAGCCCATGATTCGCCAAAAAATAAAACCTCTAAGTATTGAGGAGTATATTGCTGCCGCACCTGCAACTGTACAGGAGAAATTGCTTCAAATGCATGCATGTATCCGGGAAGCTGCGCCTGGTGCTGTCGAAAGCCTTAAATGGAGTATGCCCGCTTACTCTTACCAAAAAATATTAGTTATGTTTGCTATGTTCAAACAACATATTGGTTTCTATCCTATGCCATCGGCAATACAGGCATTTACAAAAGAGCTTGCAAAATATAATTCCGCTAAAGGATCCGTTCAATTTCCACTTGATAAACCGCTGCCTTTAACGCTGATTAGAAAAATTGTAAAATTTCGTGTTAAAGAAAGCAACGATGGAGTTATAAAATGGAAGTTGTAAACTTTTTTTGCCGGTAACAACCTAAATAACAAAAGAAAAGCCCATTTTCGTTTTTCAGAATATTTTTCAAATATTGCGAAACAAGAATTAATCAAAATAAACACTGGCTTAAAATCAACTATTTCGATATACCAGCTACTTCACATAGTTTTTCGGTAAGCTTTTTGCCTTACTTGCCTTGCCGGATTCGATGCACGGTCAGAATGATTTATAAATAAATTATACAACTAAAATAATAGAAATAATTAGTGGCATCGCAATTGAAAACCAAAATAAGTGTATGAGATTTTCGGTAAAAAGTATCTGGTCAATAATCAAACAATCTTTTTCTGATTTTATTGATAACAAAATTTTAAAACTTAGTGCAGCGTTGGCATTCTATACTATTTTTTCATTGCCGGCAATGCTCATCATTGTTATTGCTGTAAGTGATATTTTTTATGGCCGTGAGGCTATTGAGGGTACATTATATAACCAGATAGGAAACTTTGTTGGTACCGAAGCCGCATTGCAGATACAAGATACTATTCGTGCCGCTGCTCTGTCAAAAAGCAGTTTTTTTGCAACCATGGTTGGCGTTATCACATTATTGGTTGGTGCTACGAGCGTATTCAGCGAAATACAGGATTCTATCAATCATATCTGGAAATTGAAAACCAAACCTCGAAAAGGAATGGGATTTCTTAAATTGATTATCAACCGCCTGCTTTCTTTTTCTATTGTTGTAAGTCTGGGTTTTTTATTATTGGTCTCGCTACTTATTAATGGCGTAATGGATGCGCTTATTAATCGCCTTACACAAATGTATCCTCATCTAACAGTGATCATGATATATGTATTTAATATCTTCCTCACATTTGGCATTACTGCTTTATTATTTGCTATGATTTTTAAAGTATTGCCTGACGCTCGAATAAAATGGAGACACGTAAGAGCTGGGGCATTTACTACCG
>JBGSIG010000213.1:0-5340 GCA_041742655.1 Ferruginibacter sp.
GAGCGGACCAGTTCATCATCTCTAATAAATCGTCACCACTGGAAATCAACGAGGCTTTATTATTTTTGATTAAGTAATTGCAGCCTTCGCTTTTGGCATCGGTGGTTTTGCCGGGGATGGCAAATACATCTTTATTATAGCCATTGGCTAATTCTGCAGTAATTAATGAACCTCCTTTTTTCCCGCTTTCAATAACCACCAACGCATCGCACATGCCTGCCACAATGCGGTTTCGTTTTGGAAAATTTTGTTTATCAGGATTTGTCATGCTTAAAAATTCAGTCAATAATCCCCCGTTTTCTACCATTTGTTTTGCCAGCGATTTGTTTTGCGGCGGATAAATTCTATCCAGGCCGTGTGCTAACAAGCCAACAGTTGCCAGGTTACTTTTTAGCGCCGATTTATGCGCAATGGTATCGATTCCGTAGGCGAGGCCACTTACAATTAAAATATTTTCATTCTGCAAATCTTCCACCAGTTTTTCGCAAACGGCTTTACCATATTCACTATGGTTTCGGGTACCAACAATGGAAACTATTTTGGAAGAATTCAAATCAGCAGTGCCTCGATAATACAGTAACAGTGGGCTGTCGTAACAATTCAACAATCGCTGAGGATAATTTCTATCTGTAATAAAAAGAGGCTGAATTTTATATTGTTCAATAAATTGTATTTCGGCTTCGCTGCTGCTAAAATCCTGTAATTGTTTTATGCTGCCTGCCCTTACCGAACCAATGCCCTCCATGTTTTCAAGGTCCTTCTTTTTAGCTTTAAAAACTGATTCGGCATCGCCATACCGGTTTATTAATGCTTTTGCATGT
Source organism: Ferruginibacter sp. (assembly GCA_041742655.1). Lineage (GTDB taxonomy): Bacteria > Bacteroidota > Bacteroidia > Chitinophagales > Chitinophagaceae > Ferruginibacter. The sequence continues at coordinate 822 of JBGSIG010000213.1, forward strand.
ACATCGCCAATATTGGGTACCAGTGTTAAAGCAATCTGGTATAAAAGATCATTTGACATGGGGAATGCGTATTTGAAAAGAAGAACAATAATAGAAAACTTTTTTTCAAATATGCAATATTTAATTGCTTATTACACTTAATTCCGTTCTTCTGTTTAAGGCTCTTCCCTGTTCGGTATTATTATCCGAGATGGGGCTTGCAGACCCAACGCCCTTGTACTGCAGGCGATCTTTTGCAATTTGTTTGCTGGCCAAAATGTAGTTAACCACAGCCAATGATCATCCTTTTGAAAGTATAAGGTTATCCTGGTCTTTACCAACATTATCGGTATAACCTGTAATTAAAATTTTCAACTTTGGATTATCGCTCATTAGTTCAATAACCTTGTCCAGTTCAACGATGGATTCAGGGTTTAGTTCGGTTTTTTTTGTGTCAAAGAAAATGTTTTTCAATATAACTGCGGCACCGGCTTCAAGTGGCTGTAAAGGAATATCGGCTGTGTACACAGAATCTTTTACATTATTCAAATCGTAATTTTCTGAAAAAAACAAATAGCCTTTTCTGTTTACGTTAAAGGCGTAGTCTTGCCCGACGGGCAATGTGGTTAAATAATTGCCTTCTTCATCAGTTTGTACTTTACTGATTAATCTGCGGCTATTGATGTCCGTTAATTCAACGGAAGAAGGCAATCCATTCTTCGTTTTTGCATCATATACCTTGCCCTTTACCCACAATGTTCTTGGAGGACGAATGTCGTCTCTTAACTCAAAGCTATATAAATCAAGACCTCCTTTGCTATCGTTTCCCTCGCTTGCGTAATAGGCTGTTTTACCATCAGCCGCTACAATCAACGATCCTTCATCATCTATTGTATTGATAGGGTAGCCAAGGTTTTCTGGTGTACTCCAGGTGCTGTCTGATAGTTTTTTTGAAAAGAACAAATCTGTTTCGCCGTAGCCAGGGTGGCCACTGCTGTTAAAATAAAGGGTTTGATTATCAGCATAAATAAAAGAACAGCTTTCATCTCCGGAAGTATTTATGGTTGTGCCAAGGTTTTCAGCACGGCTCCACTTTCCATTTAAATTTCTGTGCGATACCCAAATATCTTTTCCGCCATACGAACCTGCCTGGTTGCTGGAAAAATAAAGATCTCTTTTGTCGGGCGACAGGGAAGGGGAAGATTCCCAGAAATCTGTATTAACCAATCCGCCAAGATTTTCTGCTTCGCTCCAGCCATTTTTTGTTTTATAGGAAATATACAAATCGCAACTTCCCTGTCCCTCGGGATAATTACAACCTGTAAAAATGATCCATTCCCCATCTTGCGAAATGTTTTGTGCTCCTTCATTTAAATTGGTATTGACTTTACCGCCCAATGGTGTTGCATTACTCCATTTGTTGTCAATCAAAGTGCTTTCGTAAAAGTCCTCATCGCCGGATAAGCGACGGGTAAATATCATTTTCTTGCCGTCTATTGTTAGAGAAGGATAATATTCCAACGCATCGGAATTGATGCTGTCGCCCAAACTTTTTCGGGCAAATACATAATTATTCGTTGGATGTTTTTTTTGATAGTCAAGGGCAAACTCGTAAGTGCCTTTTCGATAACTACCGGCTTTTTTACTTTGAGGATTTAGAGTAGGATTAGCTAGAAATTCTGTAACTGCCACCAATGCGTCATCAAATTTGCCGGTTCCTGCTAAAGAGATTGAGTAAGGAAGCAAATAGGTTTTTGAATAAACAGCGTCAAGTTGCAATGCCTTTTCAAAAAAAAATACGGAGGAATCGTACTGTTTTTTATCTGCATAAATACCGGCCAGTGATAAATAGGCTTCTACAAATTTAGGGTCAATGGTAATAGCTTTGTTGATGTTTGCGATAGCCGCAGAATAATTTTGATCAACTGCATTTTTATAGGCGTTCTCATAGACTGCATAGGCTTTTTTATTAACCTTTTCAGGGTCGTACCACTGAGCATGCACGGAAGTACAAATAAAAAATGAAGTTGTTACAAAAGAGCAAGCTACCTTAAAAACGATTTTTTCAAATTTCATTGATCTTTGAATTGTGTATTGAAGATAAAACGAATTACAAAGAAAAAATTGCTGTGGATGTTAAAGTAATTTTAAGTATCTGCGCTTTAGGGAACATTAATATATTTATGTATTTGCAAAGAAAGTTGCCACTGCGGGTGGGCTTTAATATATTCAATTATCCAGGGAGTAACAGTTGAGGCCTTATCCCATTCAGGTTGAAGATATAATTTGCAACTGGGTGAAACCAAAGCGGCGTATTTTTCCGCCCAGTCAAAATCTGATTTGTTGAAGATTACTACTTTTAGTTCATTGGCAAATGGTACCACATTCGGCAATGGAGCTTTAAATTTCTTGGGTGAAAGGCACACCCAATCCCAAATACCGCTTAAAGCGTGCGAGCCGGAAGTTTCGATATTTGTTTCAAAGCCATTTGCTTTTAAAGAAGTTGTCAATGCTGTTAAGTCGTGCATGAGCGGCTCACCGCCTGTAATAACAACTAGTTTCGCAGGCGTTTTTGCTACTGTTTTTACTATTTCTTCAATACTAATTAAAGGGTGTTTACCGGCATCCCAGCTATCTTTCACATCGCACCATACACAGCCAACATCGCAGCCGCCAAGGCGGAGGAAATATGCTGCCCTGCCTTGGTGGTTTCCTTCTCCCTGCAGTGTATAGAAGTGTTCCATTACGGGAAGTTGCTGTATTGTATTAATGGATGTTTCAGTCATTTTTAAATAAGAAAATTAAAATGCAACAGCATTATTTTACAGGCTCTTTTGTTCGCATGCATTATAAGTGTTCATCAATAAAGCTGCAATAGTCATCAGGCCCACACCTCCAGGTACCGGAGTTATATAACTGCATTTGGGAGCGACATTGGTAAAATCAACGTCGCCTTTAATGGCGAAGCCAGATTTTTTTGTTTCGTCTGGCATCCTGGTAATACCTACGTCAATCACAACAGCATTCTCTTTTACCATATCTGTTTTTAAAAATCCGGGAATGCCGAGTGCCGCTACGATGATATCTGCTTGCAAACAAACTTCTTTTAATTGGTGAGTGTGACTATGGCAAACAGTAACGGTGCAATTGCCAGGATATGCGTTGCGGCTAAGTAAAATACTGATGGGGCGACCCACTATATTGCTTCTGCCAATGACTACGGCGTGCTTACCCTTAGTTTCAATGTTGTAATGCTGCAACATTAATAATATTCCATAAGGGGTTGCCGGGATAAAAGTTGGTAAGCCCTGCACCATTTTGCCAATACTCATCGGGTGAAAACCGTCCACATCTTTTCCGGGATGTATGAGGCTAATGATTTTTGCTTCGCTAATTTGTTTTGGTATTGGCAATTGTACCAATATACCATCCACATCATCATCTGCATTTAATTGCTCAATGGTGGTAATCAAATCTGCTTCACTAACCGTATCAGGCAATCTTTTGAGCGAACTTTTAAATCCAACTTCTTCACAACTTTTTACTTTACTTGCAACGTAAGTTTCGCTGGCGCCATTATTACCAATCAAAATTGCTGCAAGGTGCGGCGTTTTTTTGCCAGCATTTTTTAGTGCTTCAGTTTTAATTTTTAAACTCTCTTTTACTGCCTGAGATACAATTTTTCCGTCTAAAATTTGCATGCTGCAAAAGTAACTACAATTGAGATATTCTACTTCAGTTGCAATTTTTTCATTATATTACTATTCCCTAAAAACGATGCTTTGAAAAAATTTCTTTTCATAACGGCATTTTTAATTTTTCCGCCACTGGTGGCCTTTTCGCAAATATTAAGGCAGCCGGTTTCCTCGTTATATCTTGGCTTAGGATCTTACAGCACGCAACAGTGCGATGTTTTTTCTTATTTGAATAACCAGGCGTCTTTAGCTGAAATTAAAAATGCTGCTTTTGGCGTGTATGGCGAAACAAGGTTTTTATTGGCAGCTACCAGCTTGTACACATCTGCTGCTACAATACCTACAAAGAGTGGAAATTTTGGTATCACCGTGGTATTTACAGGCTTTAAAAATTTTTCAGAAAGCCAAATTGGATTAGCGTATGCACGCAACCTCGGAACAAAAGTAGATATAGGCGTGCAATTCAATTATTATCAATATAAAGTTCCATTATATGCAAGCGCTAATGCCATCAATTTTGAAATTGGCGCCATTGTTCATTTAACAGAAAAGCTAAATGTGGGTATGCACGTGTATAACCCCGTGGGCGGCAATTTTATTAAAACAGATGAAAAACTTACGGCTGCGTATTCTGTTGGGATAGGTTATGATTTGAGTGATAACTTTTTTGTAAGTACTGAAATTGTTAAGGAAGAAAATTTTCCGATAAATATTAATGCCGGAATGCAATATCGTTTTATGCGCCAATTTTTTGTTAGAGCGGGCGTTTCAACGGCTACTTCAACCTGGTATGCGGGCTTTGGTGTAAGCTGGAATAAACTCATGTTAGACGTCACCGGTAGCTA
>JBGSIG010000214.1:0-6058 GCA_041742655.1 Ferruginibacter sp.
CATTTCGATGGCTACCGTAGCGGTAATGGTGCGTATTGAATCTAAAAAGCCGCGGGGCATTGCCGAGGCATTTCCTGTAGCCATTAAAACGGTCATAGTCTCACCCATAGCACGTCCCAGCCCCAGCATTACCGCTGCAATTAAACCCGGCAATGCGGCGGGTATAGTTACCTTAAAGAGGGTGGCCCATTTATTTGCCCCCAGTGCCAATGATGCTTCTCTATAACTTCTGGGCACTGCATTTATAGCATCTTCACTAATGGTTATAATGGTAGGCAAAGCCATAACAGCCAATAAAATGGACCCGTTCAATGCATTCAATCCATTTTGAATACCAAATAATTTTGCAATAGCAGGCCCCACCAATACTATTCCTAAAAAACCTATCGCAACAGAGGGAATAGCTGCTAGCATTTCAATTATCGGCTTTAATATGGCCTGTAGTTTTCCTGGTGCAAATTCCGATAAGAAAGATGCAGTAAATATACCCAGTGGAACTGCAATTGCCATGGAGCCCAAAGCAACTAACCCGGTACTTACCAATAAAGGGAGTATGCTGTATTTGCCATTTGTATTACCGGGATTCCATTGAAAGCCTGTAAAAAAATCAATCGGGTTTATATCAGCAAAAAAAGCGATGCTGTTGTAAAGCAACATAATAAATATGCCACCAAGCAGCCCGATGGTAAGCAGGCCTGTTCCTTTAAACAACTGCCTAAAAAGCTTGTCGGTATTTTCTCTTTTTTTAATGCTCATGCTTTTTATTTTACCGGATAATAACCCGCCGTCTGGATGATTTTTTTACCTGCAGCACTTTTTTCAAAATCAAGAATCGGTTTTATTTTTTCGTAAGAGCCAGCCTTGTAATATTGAAACAGCGGACGCTGGAAAAAATATTTTCCTGCTGCAATCATTGAAGCATCTAGGGGCGAAATGGCTTTGTTATTTTTGCCCGAATAGATTGTAAGGACTTTTATTCCCTTGCTGCCCCCATGAATTACATAACCTGCACCAACATAACCAATGCCGGAATTGTCTGCTTTTATAGCTTCCAGTATCTGTGCATTGCCATTCATTTCCTTTGCATGGGCGCTAAAATCAATACCTAATTTCTTTCTCACATAATCATGTGTTCCTGAATTGCTTTGCCTGCCATAAATATTAATGGGTAAATTTTTTGTTGTTAATGATGACCAATTTGTATATTCTGCCTTTAATATGGCCGATAGTTCTGCTGTACTGATTGAATCAATCGGAAGGTCCTTGGCAACAACAAAAGCAATAGCATCCTGTGCAAAAACAAATGAATCAATTTGTATCCCTTTTTTTTGAAACATAGCTATCTCTTTTTCATTGATTCCCCTGGAAGAATTAGCAAGATCAGCCGTTCCGTTTAGCAGGGAAGCAATCCCTAAACCAGAACCACCCCCTGAAATGGATACAAAAATATCTGGATTAATAGTATGGAAAGTTTCAGCAAGTTGTACAGCAAGGTTCACTTCTGTATCAGAACCTTTTACTTTTATTGTTTTATTGTCTTGCGAACAGGAAAAAAAAACAATACCAAATAAGAGAATAAATAATTCATGCTTAACACGGTTGTTCATTTTTGTAAGTAAATAAAAGATAAATAAACTGCCAAGAAACCAATATTAAATTATAATTAAGAAATGGGGGTTTCTCTTTTAAGGACTTTGGAGTAGTAAGGGTTAGTTCACAAAAAAGCATTACCCTATTGGGGTATTTTTAGCTTTATCATAAGATACTACTCCATTTTCATTGGTAATTTTTGCAATCGATGGGTGTGATTTTACCTGCAAATCTGTTTTATTTCTTTTTAACTCTTCAAGACTCATTGGAAAATTATCAACTAGTTTAACCATGTACGCAGTACAATCTATTATTTCCATCATCATTTTATCAGCACGATTTTTGAAAATAGTTTTGATATTTTCTGTTTCAACCAACTCTTTTATTTTGCCATAGGCATCAGCCGCATTTGGATAATTAAAAACAAGCCCCTTCTTTTCAAGATCAATCATATAACCGGGTTTTAAAGTGTTGATGTAAATTACCGGTGTACCCAACTGTGCGCATTCCGATGCCGTGGTTGCACCTTCGCCTACATATAATGAGGCATAAGCCAATACACTGTGGAAAGATTGAGGTGGTATTTTTAATTGAAATTTTTTAAACTTTTCCGGCAACTCGGCTTCAGAAGAAATAAAAAGCTTGCCTTTGGTGCTAAGGTATTCCGCAATTTTTAATTTATCATTTTCGGCAATTCCCGATTCTCCCGCATCATGCCCGGCATTAAACGAAACAAAGCGCATTATAAAAAATGTTTCTCCCGGCTGTACACCTAATCCATCTAAAACAGCAGGATCGGGAGTAAAATAATTTGGATGCAGGTAAAAGGTTTCCATATAGCCGTTAAACCTAAAATGTTTATCACCAAAATCAGTATAAAAACAGTCTGGTGTAAATACATAATTCGTAAAGGGCAGGGTTAGTTTAATACTGAGTATAGCTGTTTCGGTATCAGTAAAGCCAATGGCGGGTATTTTCATAAAACTTGCTACCTGCCCTGCAAATGGCGAAAAAAAACTAAGGAACAAATCCGGCTTAAATTTTTTGGCTTCCCTGTAAATGATACGGTCGTTGCGAAACATGGTTAAAAATTTCCTGAATGTGCCAGCTTTATTTTTTCCTGTGCATACGTAGTCAAATCCATGGCTCTTTAACAGGTCAAGGGCTACTTCCTTATCCCTCGTTGTAATTAAAAACTGGTGGCCCCGTGCCTGTAGTGCCTTGATGGCATTTCTAAAATAATGCACATGGGCGGGATGGCCGATATCAACTAATATTTTCATAATATTGTATTTAATTAACTTATTAATTTGTTTACGCTAATTGCAGCTTTACCCAAATGGTACATCAAGGGTTTATGTATACAGTGGTACCTGCCAAAATCTTCAAGGCTGCCTCCAAAACGCATTTTGTAATCCCTTACCCCATAAGGCTTTTCAGGGTTACCTGCACCGGCAAAATCATACATTTTATAATTATTCTTTTTTGCCCATAACATAAATTCCCACGGCAACAGATCGTTTGAATGAAGGTTGCTGAAATTTAAATCGCTGGCAGCATACCAGTCATACACCGTATCGTTAAATAACAGGTAAACCCTGGCTGCAATTATTTTATTATTATACCAGGCAGCAAAAAATTTTACCCGTTCCGAAAGTTTTTCTCCCGCATTTAAAAACAGGTTTGCTGGCGGGCAGGGTAAATTTATTCTTTCATAAGTTTTTTTGACCAGGGTAAAAATTTCCTCAATACATTTTTTATCTTCTGTTGATTGTATAAGAATATCGTTTTTTCTGGCACGCACTATATTTTTATATCTTTTTTTCTGCATCTCAGCTATTAATTGGTTTTCATCTTTAGTCAGGTCAATCAGCACAGTACAATGTTTTGTATTGCAAAAATTAAAACCACTAAAAATTTCGTTCCATTGTACAGTATCCCAAAGGTTTCTAAACTGTGTATAAATGGTATTGGTTGCACCTATTCTTCTGTTATATACTACCAGTATTTTTTCAAGTAGCACAGGGTCGTTGTTTTTAACAAGCGGCCCCCCGGTTATTACAGATCGGGTAGAAAAAAAACTTTTAATTCCCATTTCATGAATGATATTGTACACCATCACTCCCTGTATGTTTCCGTTGTCATCAATTATTATTACACCGGGGCTGTATCCCCGTGTTGATGCATAAAGATGATACATTGCCGGGCTTTGAAAAATATTTCCATTTGGGTGTTGTTGTACAAATTCGTCCCAAATAGCCTCATCAATATGTTCTATAGTGTTGATCATTTATATACTCCAGTTTTCACTAAAAGAAATTTGAATATATTCTTTACATTTTGCATAGCCATTTCAATTGTCCATTCTATGTAATTATTTGTCCATCGCTGTGGATGCACATTGATCATGATTTTTTCGGGTAACGAATTATTATCAAAAAGCTTTATCAGGTGCCTCGTATTTTTAACCGGTATAGTAAATCCGGATATCACTTTATCACGGATATTGAAACGCGAGTTCCAGTTACGACTGGCATCAGTTAAATAAAATATTTCATCAAAATTGGTATTCAGGTACAACTCGGCAAGAATGCCGAATTTTTTAAAATTATTATTTTGCCAAAGCTGTTTGTTATCAAATAATGATAAAGGACTGCCATGCATACAGATAGTTTTTACGGGGTAAATACTTCGTATTTCAGACAACGATTTTTCAAAACTTTTCAATGCTGCAATCCTGTCGCCTTTGCAAATGCTCAGGTCTTCGTAATGGTAACCAATTTCATGCCCCATTGCAGCAATTTTCAGGATGATTTCTTTTTTGTACACTTCCGGTGTATTCCTGATGTAATAAGTTCCTTTTATAGAAAGGCTATTTTCTAAAGATGCAATATGTAAAGCATTTAAAGGCTTTGCATCAACATCGTGCCTTAATATCACATATTTGCCCGTGGGTGCTTTGTTCTCTGCATGTTGCTGGTATGTAATAATTGTATAACCATTGCGATTAATTGCTGCCAGTAAATCACTAAAAGTGCCTATTGTAAAGTCACGCAATTGAATTAGTTTTTTACTAATTGATAAATAGCAATTAACTTATCGGCAATATTTTTATTATCATACCTGCCGGTTATTGTTTCCCTGCCATTGGTCCTTATACCCGACTGCATAATTTGTTTTGCAGCATCAATAATTTCAGTGGCTTTATAATCTACAATATAATTGCCTGTTGTGTTAGCAAGTATTCCTGCAACATCGCCAACCCTTGTGCTTATAATTGGCAGGTTGCAGCACAATGCTTCTTTAATCACCTGTGGGCTGCCTTCGCTGAATGAGGTTAGTAACAGCATATCTGCCGCATTCATCAGTGAGTTTATTTCCGGTCTTGTAAAACCTTTTAATTCAATCAATCTTGCACCGGGTAGCTGGTCAACTGCTTCCTTTGCCAGGGGGTAATTTTTTACTTTATTATCAAAACCCGACGAAAAAAGAATGATTGTTTCTGCATCTTTATAGGAAAGTTTTTTTCTTTCAATGTTTTTATCAAGTGGTATAAATACATCCAGGTCTACACCACAGGGCATTATAGCATATTTTTTAGTAAGCCCTAATTTTTTCTTAAAACTTTTTTCCACCAGGATATTAAAGGAGGAGAGTTTGGATGCCAGCTTAGAAAATTTATGTACAGCCGGCTTGTTTACATCGCTTCCATGAAAGGTAATTACAACAGGTATTTTTCGTTGTAGTACGGCTAATAAACCCGACAGCCCGTAATGTGCATGTATTAATGAGTAATTACCGGCAGACAGCGTTTTTAACAGGCGCAGGTAATTTGAAAAATATCCCTTTACCCCTTTTCCCTGTATTAAAAAATAATCAGTATTTATCGCCTTGCTATTTAATGCGGCAACCTGCTCTTCAATAAAAGCACTAATTCTTCCCTTATTTCCGCTGCACACAATTAGCACATTCATCACCCTATTATTTTTTATGGTTTGAGTATTTGTTTTTAATGAAGTATAAAATTACAAATACGCCCTGCAATAAAATTAACAAAGGCTAAAAGCTTCTTTTTGTTAACAGTAGCTTAATGATTATTTAATAAGTAAGCATGGGTTTAATGAATAATTTTACCGCCTCTTAATTAAAACTTTGTTATTCATCATTACCAGTTTGATTATTTCAATAAAATGCCAATCTTATTTAAAAGTAAAATACGTGTTCTTGTAAAAACATTATTTACACTGCTGGTTATTATTGGTGTATATGGTTCGTGTAAAAAAGAAGGTGTAAATTCTTTGTTGCCTGTTCCGGTAGATTCTATACAAACCATTAACAAGTGGGTATTAGACAGTATGATGCATTATTACTATTATAGTAATTCTATCAATAGTTCAATTTCTCTTAATGACAATACAGACAGCTATTTTAAAAAGCTAATTAACCCCGCTGACAGGTTTTCGTGGAT
>JBGSIG010000215.1:0-2579 GCA_041742655.1 Ferruginibacter sp.
TGCCTGAAACTTCATATGAGTTTTGGGCAATCTTATTTTTGAATGCAGAATCAGTAATAAGCCTGTTGTAAGCAGATATAATAGCTTTTTCATCTTTTACTGGTACCAGGATACCATTATAATTATTAGTTATGTAGTCACGGGTACCATAGCAATCAGAAGCAATTATAGGTATCCTATTCTTCATACAAAAAGTAAACAATAACTGCCCGCAGGAAGAATATACATTTTCTAAAGCGATCACAACAAATGAAGAAGCAAGGACATGTGAAAAATACTCAACTTCACTAACGCCTCGTATTATCGTAAAATTATTGGTAATTAGTGCTGGGTTTTTAAAAACGTACATTTTTGTACAAACTATAGTTACAGGTATATCAGTATCAGTGAATGCTTTAATTACTGTGTCAAAATCCCTGTCACTTGATCCACCGGAAAAAACGGAGTTCATTTTTTCTGTGTTGGCACTCAAGTTTATTCCAGTTGTAGTATTGTCAAGGTTATTGGTAATTGGTAAATATGTAGAAAATATTTTTTTTGAATAATGTGGATAAAAACTCCTGACATCGTCCGCCATACCTTCGGAAAAGTACAAAAGTGCGTCGGCTTTATTTAATGCATTTTTTAATAAAAACATTCTGAAGGACCCAGTTTTAACCCTACTAGGTGAATACAATATTGTCGTAATTATTATTTTGGGGGATGAATAGAATTTTGGCAAAATGCATAACATAAAACCGATCATTTGTTGCCATATTACAATATTGTGATACTTGCTTTTGTTTTTAAGAATAAATATAACAGCTAGAAAGTAAGATATGTATCTGTTGACAACCCCCGCACCAAAATAATTCTTCTCATGGCAATTATAAAATTCCCACTCGTATTGGTTATTTACAGCGTTATTCAATAAACTGTAAATCTCGTTCGAGGATGTATTTCTCCAATCAACAACAAAGAGGTTTCTAAGTTTAGCTTTTGGCTTTGTATCCATAGTTAAATGATGGATTTGTTGTTAGCGATTAAAATAGATGTAAAAATTTGGGTAGATAAATTAGATTTTAATAATATAAATACAATTGAGGAAATGCTTTTAGAAAACTATTTCAGCTAGTTTATAAAATGTTGCCGATAATTGTATCACATTTTTAAAAAAAATAAAATTATTTTAACTAAAGATGAAAACTCTATAAAGCACAACGCAATCTTGATTTAATTCTGCGCTGAAGGAAATAAGTTTTTTAATACATTATTCAATTTTTTCCAGTGTGCATCAAAATTGTACAAATCAAAGGCGTGTTCTCTGGCACCTTTACCCAAATCAAAAACCAGTTGCTCATTATTCCATAACTCAATTAATTTTTCTCCCAACTCCTGAACGTTTCCTGGTTCAAATAATACTCCGGTTTTACCAGGTATTACCAATTCAGGTATTCCACCAATATTTGCACCAATTACGGGCTTTGAAAATAAAAAGGTTTCCGACACAGAGAAAGGAAAATTTTCGTACCATTCCGAAGGGCATACCCCAAATAATGCATGAAATGTAATTTCAAATACTTCTTCTTTATTTTTAAAACCTAGTAACTGTACATTTCCGTAACCCTCCGCTTTAATCATTTCCCTTAAATTATCTTCCTCACTTCCAGTACCAATTATTTTTATAACTATTTCCGTATTCTTTACTGCCTTAATGAGTGTTTCTATTCCTTTAATTTTCTCAAGTCGACCAATATAAAAAATATATTTTTCCCTCACTATATCGGAATTACTATTAGCCTGGGTTTTAGTTATAAAATTATCAATAATCGCAATATCATAGCAAAGATTGGATAAAACTAATTTTTCTTTATCAAATCCAAAATGATTAAACTTTTTCATTAAAAAAGCTGAAGGACATAAATAATAATCTACCAGATCATAGGTATGCTTTTTATGATAAAAATAAGCTTCAAAACTTGCAAGCCCGCTAGCCAAAAAGGATTTTTTTTTGCACTTATTGATTACACAGTGATAAAAGGATCCGTCAATACATTTTTCACAAATTTTTCCATTTGAAACAAAGGAATTTTCTGGACAAATTATCTTATAGTCATGCAAAGTCCACAAAATTTTTATGCCTTTTTTGTGTAATGTTTCAATTATAGCAGGTGTTATGTAATGATGAATATTATGCAGATGCGCAACTTTAACGTCATGATCTTTTAAAAGTCTGTCAAGTTTTAATAAAGCATCAGATGAAACTACGGCGGTTTTGAGTGCTCTAATGCCATTAAGCAGCGTCTTTTTTTTGTTCAGTTCCTTAAAATCAAAAGTTTGAACAAAATATTTTGCGTAGGCTGAAGGCACATTCTTCTCGTTCTGGGTTGAAAATGCAATAACTTCATGTCCATGGCTTTCATATAACCTGCGTATATTTTCAACATACGTCCAGTCTCCCCCTGTTGCATACCAAGACCAATTCACTAAAAGTATCTTCATTTATTTTTTAATTATAAAAATAGATAATGCAACTTGTCACCGCATTGAAGCATTTTTATAGAGCTCATAGAAATTATCGCACATTGATTTTATAGAAA
>JBGSIG010000216.1:0-2381 GCA_041742655.1 Ferruginibacter sp.
CCTGGCGTGCAAAGGGTGGGTTTACAGGAATTGGTTGTGTAGGCCAGGGTTTTTCGCCCGGCATGCTACTGACAGTATCTACAGCCACTTCATTAATGCCATACAACGATTCGCCCGTTGCACGATCAAATAGAAAGAGAAACCCCATCTTGGTGACGAGTGCTACAGCATCAACCTCTTTTCCGTTGCGCTTTATGGTAACAAGATTGGGTGGAGAGCCATTGTCGCGGTCCCATAGATCGTGGTGTGTGGTTTGAAAATGCCAGATGCGTTTGCCGGTTTTTGCATCGAGCGCCAGCAGGCAGTTGGCGAAAAGATTTTGACCCGGGCGATCCGCTCCGTAAAAATCAAAAGAAGGCGAAGCAGTGGGAACGAATACGATGCCGCGTTTTTCGTCCAGCGCCATGCCTGCCCAGCAATTAGCGCCACCATTGCGCTGGCGGGCATTGTGGCTCCAGGTATCCGCGCCAAAATCGCCTGGTTTCGGAATAACATTAAACACCCATTCCAACTTGCCGGTATTGATATTAAATGCACGGATATCGCCGGGTATCGACGGAAGTTCATCCGGTACTTTGCATCCCACGATAAAAAGATCGTTATACACCACTCCGGGCGCATTGCTCGAGACTGGTACTTGCGTACGCATAGAATCCGGCACCTCTAAACCTTCATAGAAATCCACGCGGCCGTTGTTGCCAAAGTCCTTCATAACGGTACCATTCTCTGCATTTATTGCATACAGCGTGCCACCTGAAATAATAAAGATACGGTCAGGGTTACCGGCATGGTACGTCATTCCCTTCGACCAATTAGGAATGGCAGATGAGTCCGGAACAAACTGCCACAATAGTTTTCCAGTAATTGCATCCAGGGCAACCAATTTGTTGGATGGCATGAGACCAATCATACGGTTGTCCTTCATCACAGGATTGAAGTAAATTCCACCTCCCTCTGTGGTGTCTTCAAAACGCCAAACTTCCCGCAACTGTGTAACATTCGATGTATCAATACCGGTAAGCGCTGAGAATTTGTTATTGGTTACATCATGACCGGAAGCAGGCCATGTGGAAGTGTCGTCTTTTTTGTTGGTCGAGCAAGCAACGAGTAAAGAGAGTGAGAGGCAGCCGAGCAGGCGCTTAATATTTGGTATCATCATATGACAAATTATCGGTTTAAATATTTGGATAAAATAAATCACTCTTGCTTGGGTAATATACATATCCTTTATTTATTCAAAAGTTCTCTATTCAATTTTAATTTCAATGTCTTTAAATGATACGAGCATGTTTTGTCCACCATGCAGCTGAAGCGCTATATGTCCTTCAGTTCTTCCCGGATCGTTATGTATCTCTGCTGATTTATAACCGTTCAGATGTACTACAACTGATTTGCCCTTTGCAGAAACCGTCATAGTATTCCACTCACCTGGTTTATACCATTTCTTTACATCAGCTGAATCAGGTTCCACTACCCATCCCCTACCCCCGGTTTCATACAATCCTCCATCACCCTGGTGCGGTTCTATTTCTGCCTGTAAACCTTCCACTCCATAAAGTCCCCCAACTTCCTTAACCCTAAAGTACAATCCGCTATTACCTTTTACAGCGAGGTATTTTATTCTTAATTCGAAATCCTTATAGGTACTATCTGTTACCAGCAATCCGTGGCGTGGATCTGATTTATCATTTGTGCCGACGATGATGCCTTTTTCAACTTTCCAATTTCCACCAGGCAAGGCATGCTAGCCTTTAAGGCTTTTGCCATCAAACAAAGGTTGCCAGGAAGGTACATTACAAGTCAGGCCGGCTGTGACGGTAAGAATGATAAAGAATAAAAAATTGCGTAAAGGATAGTTCACGTACCAAAGTTAAAGTTTTAAATTATTCCACAGACGGTATCATTCAATAGTGATATTATGGGTCGATGAATAGATGCTCGTCCATCGCGGCGGATGGCTATTCGGCTTCAGCTCCGGCCGGGGAAACTGCCTGCCGATAATGCAAAGCAAACCCTAATTTTTCCATATCCAGTTTATTTATAAAAGCATCCATGAACATTCCGGGATTATCCGCTGCTAACTGTTCTTACAGCGTGGCAAAATATGTTTGATGACAGCTGTTGCCTTGTATAAATTGCATACTTTTTTATAACAAAAAATATACACCATTTTACCTGTTCACATTCTGTGTATATTTGTTTTAACCACAGTGGTTTTTTCATAAACTGTCGTTGGTGGCAACCGGTCTGCATATTCTTAAGAAAATTTTGATAGTGAAGAAATATTATTTAATTGCATTATTCTTATTGGCAATTAATGTTGCTTTATACTTTTTTTTGCATGACTTTGGTGTCCATGTAGCTCCGGGATGGCATACAAC
>JBGSIG010000217.1:0-2193 GCA_041742655.1 Ferruginibacter sp.
TTGCGGCTGGGCAGGAAGAAGGTGCTTATTAAAAGACTGGCATCGGTAGAAACACTAGGCGGCGTTAATATTATTTTTACTGATAAAACCGGCACACTAACAGAAAATAAAATTGATGTAAACAGGCTTGTATTTTATGATGAAGACACAGTAATCAATAAAAGTAGCGAAGACAGCGGCGCCGCAATTATAAAAAATAAAACTGCGTTTGAAAAGTTATTGCTTATCTCTACTTTATGCAACAACGCTGTAAGCCAGGAAGAAAAAAACAAGAAAAAACATTTAGGCGACCCTATTGAAATCGCACTTTTACAATTTGTACATTCCAGCAAAATAAATATGGCAGATAAAAATGCATTGTATCTCCGTATTGCAGAAGAGCCATTTAATTCTGAAACAAAATTAATGGGCACCTTACATAAAACAGCTGCCGGCTACTTTGTAGCGGCAAAGGGAGCTGTAGAGGAATTAATTAAAAAATGTAACTCTTATTGTATTGGCGATATTGTAAACCCTTTAAAAGAGGCTGACAAAAAAATGTTTCTACAAAAAGCAGAAGCTATTCAGGCACAGGGCTCAAAAGTATTGGCATTTGCTTTTAAAGAAGCAGGCAATATTGCCGCCAATAATTTTTTATCAGACTTAACACTTGCAGGTTTAATAGGTTTTTTAGACCCACCCCGAATGGAAGTGGTAGCTGCGTTGCAATCATGCAGGGATGCTGGCATTAAGGTGATTATGATAACTGGCGACCATCCGGCAACAGCACTCAATATTGCTGAAAAAATAAAGCTATCAGAAAAAGAGAATGTTGTTATCAACGGTGCAGCATTAGAAACCCAATTGCCGGAAGAAAAATTATTTGCTGCTACAATTTTTGCAAGGGTTACACCAAAACAAAAATTAGACATGGTAAGCCTTTATCAGCAACAGGGCAATATTGTAGCCATGACGGGTGATGGAATAAACGATGCCCCTGCATTAAAAAAAGCAGATATTGGAATTGCCATGGGCATACGGGGTACACAGGTAGCAAAGGAAACGGCTGCAATGATTTTAAAAGATGATTCGTTTACTTCTATTGTAGCAGCAATTATGCAGGGAAGGGTGATTTTTAAAAACATTAAAAACTTCTTAATGTACCTGCTGTCCTGCAATCTCAGTGAAATATTTGTTGTGTTTTTTTTGGGGTTGTTAAACTTTGGATTTTCGGTGCTACCCTTACAAATACTCTTTCTCAATTTGGTTACAGATATTCTTCCGGCACTTGCATTGGGGCTTGGCAAAGGCAATAAATTAATTATGAAAATCCCGCCGCGAAATCCACAGGAGCCTATTTTAACCAAAAGAGATTGGGTGACAATAAATGTGTATGCAGTATTATTGGCTTTGCCAATTATGCTGGTAACCTGGTATTGCAGCTATTATTTAAAGTATAATGCAGCATTGTGTAACAATATAACCTTCTTCAGTCTTGCCTTATCACAATTGTGGCATGTACTAAATTTATCGTCGCGAAAAATATCTTTCTTTAATAATGAAGTTACCCGTAATAAATATACCTGGGCAGCCTTGCTGTTATGTATTGCAATCATGGCTGTATTCTATTTCGTTAGTCCGCTTAATAAAGCTATTGGAATTCAAATGTTAAGTTCAAGCACCTGGTTAGTAATAGCTGCTACAAGTATTGCACCTGTTTTTTTAATTCAACTGTTTAAAAGAGTTTTTAAATTAATTAATTAGATACAGAGTTGGACCACTTCAGGTGGGTAAAGGTTCGGGAGATATTACTCACCGAATCACTCACCAGAAATTTGTTATTCTATGTATGTTTTGACAACTCTCTAAAAACAAAAAAGCCCGCAAACATGGCGTTTACAGGCTTTTGCAATAATTGGTATTGATTTTTGTGGAGCTGCAGGGAGTCGAACTTCTCCGATAATAATATCAAAATCAAAACATTATAATGTTAGTAAAATCACTGGTAACCTAATTGGTAACCTCTCTAATATCAATCAACACACTAATAATTAAAACTTTCAACGAAGGTAAAATAAATTTAGAAATTTTTATTCATATTATTTCGATGGGGTGCATTTCAAATTGTCGCATTGCTTTGCTGCTTGTGGGCGGTGGGACACCGCCCACGGCCCCGGTTGGTGGCCCACCAACCGGCGACAATTTGAAAAGCAC
>JBGSIG010000218.1:0-3753 GCA_041742655.1 Ferruginibacter sp.
CCTTAAAGGGGATAGCAACAATCCCGGATTCATCGAACAATTTTTTTATTTCAAAAAATTCACAGAGGTTCAGCAGTTGATGGCGGGCATTCTCAACGTTTGCTTCTTTAAGTTGTTCCAATATTTTATTTGGAACAATATTGCCCTGAACATTTTTTAATAAATTTGCCAGCGCTGGTTTTATGCAATGAAAGTCTGCTCTTATAAAAAGATCATTCCAGTCAATTTCATTTTTTTCGATAATATTTAGTGTTTGCCATTGTGCTGCCGATTGGTCATGTACCCTGATGGATGGCAGGAGTATTTGAAAATTTATATTTGTTGAAGGTTTACTCATAGCGGCATTAACTAAGTCGGCTTCAGGCATCAATGGTTTGTTGTAGTGCAATTTGTTTTTTCATCAGTTCCATTAGTTGCCGCACCGGAATTTCGATGGGGCGCTTAACACGGGTAACAGCAATATTGCTTACCTGCACAAGGGTTTTGAAAAAGGCGGATTCGTTTTGTGGCATGCCCTGAAGGTATTCCAACCTGTAAATTTCATTTCTGATGGAAGTGAGTTTTTCAGCCCCTTTAATTTCCTCAAATTCGGTAGTTGATGCATCATGAATTTCAAGTATAAATATCCGGCTTAAAGGATATTGATCCAGTTTGCTGCCTTCCATGGGGAAATAGAATTTTTCTGCATCACTATCTATTTTTTCCAGGCCTTCTTTTTGAAGATTGAGTTGCAAAAGCGTGTCATCCCATAATTTAATGCGGTCTGATAAAGTAAGGATTATTGGTTGGCCGTTTTTGACCGAAACAGGGCTGATATCGTCTGTTAAAAAGCTGGCACCGTTTAAACAAAAAGCTGCTGTTAATGAAGATTTACCTGCACCCGATTCGCCACAGAGCATAATTCCTTCTTTGTTGTAAATAATGCTGCTGCCATGCAGGGGCAGCAGCATGCGCTGGTGTAGAATTACACCATATACCGAGCCATTAAGGTATAATTCCAGCGTATTTTTATCAAAACCTTCGTACGGGCATATTTCAATATAGTTTCCATTGCGGGCATAATACCAGGCCACTCCTTCCGCATCTAATGTAAATTCATGTTGATTAACCTGCTGCCACTCATCTGTAAAGAGTGGAGAAAGCACGGTTGTTTTTTGCGTGGTGATTTTT
This sequence comes from Ferruginibacter sp., assembly GCA_041742655.1. GTDB lineage: Bacteria > Bacteroidota > Bacteroidia > Chitinophagales > Chitinophagaceae > Ferruginibacter. The sequence continues at coordinate 1,171 of JBGSIG010000218.1, forward strand.
ATGGTTACATCCTTAAGTGGAAATCGAAAGGGCATTGATAAATTTTTTAAAGGTATTTTACTTCAATTTTTTAAGCCCGGGACACGGCTTCGCTTACTCAGTTACATAAACAACATCGTGATGGCAAAAAAGCGGCATCAGTTGCAAAATTAACCAGGGTTCCTTTAAAAAGAATCGGTTTGCAACAACGCCAAAAGTAACGCATAAAAACATACGGGTGGCGGGCTATCGGCTTATCTCAAAATTTTTACCGGAAGCAATTAAACTCTTCGTGCAGGGTTGGTATTGGCTGCTGAAAACTATTGGACTATTTGGGCGCATTTAAAATTGTTGCATTGCCTTGCTGCTTGAGGGAGGTAGGGACACCGCTCACTAATGACTGCCCCGCTTGGTGTCTCCACCAACTGGCGACAATTTTAAATGCACCTTACTATTTCTTATGCTTTAATAAATTGTTTAATATTGCTCATGAAAAATTTTGCCTTAATAGGGGCGGCAGGTTACATAGCTCCCCGACACCTAAAAGCAATTAAAAATACTGGGAACAATCTATCCGCAGCCTACGATCCATTTGACAGTGTGGGTATAATGGACAGCTATTTTCCCAAAGTAGATTTTTTTGTAGAGTTTGAAAGATTCGACAGGCATATAGACAAACTGAAAAGAAAAGGCCACCCAATTGACCTGGTGTCTGTTTGCTCGCCAAATTACCTGCACGACAGCCATATCAGGTTTGCCTTGCGCAGCAATGCTGATGTAATTTGCGAAAAGCCAGTGGTGTTGAATCCCTGGAATATTGATGCCCTGCAGGAAATAGAAAAAGAAACCGGTAAAAGTATTTTTTCTATTCTTCAGTTGCGCCTGCATCCGTCAATAATAGCGCTTAAACAAAAAGTGATGGCAGCGCCCAATGATAAAATATATGACATTGACCTCACGTATCTTACCAGCCGGGGGCATTGGTATTACACTTCCTGGAAAGGTGATGTCAGCAAGTCGGGCGGCATTGCTACAAATATTGGTGTTCATTTTTTTGACATGCTCACCTGGATATTTGGCGCAGTGAAAGCCAATGCCGTTCATTTGCATACACACGACAGAGCTGCCGGCTATCTTGAGCTGGAACAGGCCCGTATACGATGGTTTTTAAGCATCAGCGAATTGACCATTCCTGCGCCTTTAAAAGCAATGGGAAAAAATACCTTTCGTTCATTAACAATTGAGGGAGAAGAGTTTGAATTTAGTGACGGATTCACCGATTTACATACCAAGAGCTATGAGGGTATATTAGCAGGTAATGGCTACCGTATTGAAGCAACGAAGGCCGCCATCGAAATAGTACATGATATCAGGCATGCGGTACCAACTGGTCTTAAAGGCGATTATCATCCTATGGCCAATTTACCAACTACCAAACATCCATTTGCCTAATTGATAATTTATGGAACCCATTTTTTTTGTACACGAAACGGCCATTGTTGATGATGGCTGTACCATTGGAAAAGGCACAAAAATTTGGCATTTTTCTCATTTAATGCCTGGCTGCATTTTAGGTGAAAATTGTAATATTGGCCAGAATGTAGTGGTTAGCAATGGCGTTGTTTTGGGTAATAATGTAAAAGTTCAAAATAATGTTAGCATCTACGAAGGTGTTACTTGCGATGATGATGTTTTTTTAGGCCCAAGTATGGTTTTTACAAATGTTATCAATCCTCGATCAGCAATAAATAGAAAGGCCCAGTATTTAGAAACTCATGTGGGGAAGGGTGCTACCATTGGTGCCAATGCTACAATAGTGTGCGGACATAATATTGGAAAATATGCATTTATAGGTGCCGGCGCCGTTGTAACAAAAGAAGTTGTCGATTATGCATTAGTTGTAGGAAACCCTGCAAAACAAGTTGGTTGGATGAGCGAGTATGGACATCGACTTAATTTTGATGAAAATAATATGGCGGTTTGTGTTGAGAGTAAGATGATTTATACAAAAGAAGGAAATTCAGTTTTGAATACTGGGCAAATAGGTTAGCGTAAGTTTATTGTATTTCGATGACAAAAAGCCAAGTCGCAGATTTTTATCTAGCATTTATTTTTACTGCCTTTCAAAAATATAAGCAAGCCACAGTAACAAACGGTGCAATAACTGCAAAAATCAGCGTTTCGGCGCAGCAGCAATAGCCAGGCTTTAGAAATTTCTTTTGTAAAAATTTCCTATTTCATTCACATTTTATTCCGGGTGATTATTTTGTTTTTTCAAAGAGGTTCCCAGGTGAAAAAGTTCTTCAAAATAACGCTTGTTTTGAAGCGACACAAACCCCAGCCCTAAAAATTGAATTGCTGCAAGAAAAGTAATGCCACCAACAATAAATGATTGCGGATTTAATTTAAATTGTTCTGCAAGGCTATGGGAAAAAGGATATTTAACTACTGGGATTCGATTGTAAATCTCTTTTAAATCTGATAAAGTATCATATAATAGCCAAAGAATTTCGTAAAGGGAAAGACACAATAACACAGCTCCAATACCCAAAAAAAATATATAGGGCCTAAAAATAAATCCTGCCATTAACCCCGAAAAAAAAG
>JBGSIG010000219.1:0-4231 GCA_041742655.1 Ferruginibacter sp.
GCCTGAACAGTGCATCGTCTACCCATCGCTCCGGCTTGTACACATCGTTCTCTGTGGGGATTACATTATAATCGCCCAACAGCACCACCGGCTTACCCGATGCAAATAATTCTGCAGCGTGGTCGGTAAACCTTTCAAACCAACGCAATTTATAATCGAATTTTGGGCCGGGCGCAGGGTTGCCATTGGGAAGATAAAGACAACAAATAATTATTCCGCTTACTTCCGCTTCTATGTAGCGGCTATGCGTATCATCCGGGTCACCATCGAGGCCACGTCTTATCTCATTGATTTTTCCAACCCTCGATAATATGGCCACACCATTCCAGCTTTTCTGTCCGTGCCAAATGGCTTCGTAACCTGCATCAGTTATGGCTTGCAGCGGAAATTTTTCGTCCGGTGCTTTTAACTCCTGCAGGCAAACAATATCCGGACTGGTCTCTTTCAACCAGCGCAGTAGTATTTGCAAATGCCCGTTTACGCCGTTTATATTATAGGTAGCTATTTTCATGTTACTATTTACGGTTGCTGATCAAGCAATATCAAGTTAGCAAAATTAAAAAGGGCAACAAAGGAAAATCCGGTCAATTTATAATTACTCATTCAATATAATAATTTATCTTGTTCAAAAAAAATGTACAGTAAAACAGCTACCATATTTTTTTCAATCCTGTTAAACACGGCGATGGCATTTTGCCAACAATCCGACTCTATTAAAGTTGTAAAGCCAGGGGCGCCGTTGGTGCAGGTATCTAAACAATTCAAATTTACAGAAGGCCCTGCCGCTGATAAAAAAGGTAATATCTTTTTTACTGATCAACCAAATGATGAAATATGGAAATACGATATTGATGGAGAATTATCGTTGTTTATGAAAAAAGCCGGCCGTGCCAACGGAATGTATTTTGATAAAAAAGGTAACCTTGTTACCTGCTCAGATGAGCAGAACGAAATATGGGCCATCACGCAAAAAAAAGAAAGTAACCATTTTATTAGGTAATGTTGAAGGTGAAAAATTGAACGGCCCAAACGATTTATGGATTGATGATAAAGGCGGTATTTATTTTACGGACCCTTACTATCAACGGAATTACTGGCAGCGGAAAAAACCTGATTTAAAAGGACAATATGTTTATTACCTGCCGAAAGGAAAAAAGACAGCAATCGTAGTTGATAGTTTGCTTGTAAAGCCAAACGGGATTGTTGGGAAAGCAGAAGACAACATTTTATATGTGGCCGATATTGGCGATAATAAAACATACAAATATCAAATAAATGGGGATGGCAGTTTAAGCAACCGGCAGTTGTTTGCGGCGCAAGGCTCAGATGGGATGACGATGGACGCAGAAGGCAACATTTATCTTACGGGTAAAGGAGTTACTATTTACAATTCATCGGGTGTTAAAATGGGCAATATTGCTGTTCCCTCCGGCTGGGTGGCCAATGTTTGTTTTGGTGGCAGAGATCGCAAAACTTTATTTATCACTGCTTCAGAGTCCGTGTATACTTTGCAGATGGCGGTGAAAGGGCTGTGATAGTAACATATTAACCGTGAGTTGTTAGTGGTGAATGGTGAGTAAGCACTTCCAAGATCTGCCATCCACTCACAAATGACCACTCACAACTCACTGCCCAGTCAAATTATTTCCGGTCAAGCATTTTATTCAACCCTTCTTTTTCAAATAAAATACGGCCAAGTTTCAGATCGTTCCAGCCTTCTTTTAGTTTATAGGTAAATGCCGGAATATTATCCGTCATCTGGCAATCAATATAGCAAGTAGTAACCTGGTTGTTTTTTATTTCCTCCAGGTCTTTCAACTGGTGAAGATGGGTAGAAATGAAAAACAAAGAGTGCGGAAAATTGGTGAGGCCCTTTATAGTAGCGCTACTAATTTCAAGGGCGTCTTCAATATTGGTTCCTCTAAATAGTTCATCAAAAACGGCAAAACACTTTGCATCGTTTTCTGCTTCTGCAAGCACATTTTTTAATGTAATGATTTCCGACATAAAATGACTATACCCGCTTACAATACTATCGGTAAGATTAATGGCTACCGAAATGGTGGTAAAAAATGGCATCACTGCTTTTGACGCCGGCACTGCAAGCCCTGTGTGGGCAAGGTATACACAAAGGCTCACTGCTTTTAGTAAAGTAGATTTACCGGACATATTTGGGCCGGTTAAAAGAATCACGTGATGGATGGCGGTGATATCGTTCTTCACCGGGTTTCGCAGTACAGGATGATAGAATGCTTCCAGCGAAAATTGAGCATCATCAAAAGAAGGAAATACAAAACCATGAGTAGCAATACCTGTACTTATAGAAAGATAAGCCTCAAATAAAAACCAGCGTTTCCAAAAAGCCGCCGCCTGGCCGTTACCAATTTTTTCGGTAATGATCATTATAAGCTCCACCATGTGACTGATGCGAAATTTATTTTTATTGAAAGCCGTTTCGTAACGCTCAAGGTTAAACGCCGCGAAGAATTTTTTCATCTCTTCCAGTTCTGCTGCGTATGCCGCCGGAAAAACGCTGGTATCAATTTTGCATAAATAATTTTTGTTGATTGAATAAAAAAGGCGCACCAGCAATATCAGCTTCCCTCTCTTTTTTTCTTTTTCCTTATCGGAAAACATAAACTTCCATCGCAGGTTTTTGGTAGAAACGGAGCCTATAAAAATGGTCTCAAGAAAGTCATATACCTCCGACAAATTGAACCGGTAATACGAATAGTCTTTTAGTATTTCCCGGTTGGCCAAAAAGCCTTTGAGTAATTGCTGCCGCAAAAATATTTCCTCTTTTGAACCCAGGGTTTTTAAGAGTATGTTTTTTACTTCTGTTCCCGAATGACTATTGTAGGTAAAATCAAATATTGGCCTTATTTCCTCTTGTATGTTTAAGTCCTGTGTGTTGGTCATTTGTTGAAGGCTATTGTTTATATTTTAATAGATGCTGTGGCTAAATGTAATTACAATGTATAACAAAATAGTTGAATCGGGTTGGTTGTATTGGTTGTAATCTCAATCTCCGGCGGCCATACCTTTTTGGCTGGTAGCAAACAAATTCCTGGACAAATAAAAACGTGGCAAAATACTTTTTGCGCCTGCTGTCGTAAACAGCATTTCATTTTTTAAATTAATTTCTTATTTTACATACAAAATAGCGGTTACCAGATTTTGATAAGACCTCTGTTATTACACTAATCAATTTTTCCACCACTGTTTTTAGTGGTATCCTTTGCAGTTATTGTAGCCTCGAAAACGCAACTCTGAACATATATACAATCTTTGTGAATCAAGGCTTATACTATCCTTAAATGAGCAAGACAAACATTTTACGAAGTAGCTTTAAAAGGTACACTACACTGCTGTGTCTTTTGGCAACCTTTTACAGTTTAACTGCTCAGGATGGGGGGCTTGATTCATCTTTTAACGGAACCGGTATTTTGCCAACCTCCAATATTTCGAATGGTTATTTTTATGCGGATCAAATAAAATTGCAGTCGGATGGAAAGGTAATCTTGAATGGCGACAGTAGATTAACCCGCTACAACGTTGACGGAAGTCTCGACCATATCTTTGGTACAAATGGGATAGATTCCCTAAATTTTGGTATCCCGACAATTTCAATTTTATTAATGGCCATTCAACCCGACGATAAGATAATTTTACTTGGAAAATATCCTTACGGTTCATATTCCGACAAGACGTATGTTATTTTCAGACGGTTAGCAAATGGCAAACCTGACAATAGCATGAATGGAACAGGTTTTGCACGATTGACTTTAATCAATGACAGTGTCGTCATCACCCAAATTGCGTTACAACAGGATAACAAAATTTTACTGGCGGGGTATGATATGGATCAGACAGGGTTTATAATAGGGAGACTCAATACTGACGGAACGGGTGATGATACATTTGGTAACGGTGGAATTGTGCATACTACATTTGGTGTTTATACAAGTGAAAATCCCGGTGGTTCATCTGCCAATAGTATTGCTGTGCAATCTGATGGAAAAATTATTGCTGTTGGCTCATCTGCTATTTTTTTATCAGGCGGGTTATACGCAGATTCCCTGGCCATAGTGAGATACAACCCTGATGGCACGCTGGATAATAGTTTCAATGGTAACGGAAAATTGACTTATTCGCCAGAGACCCCATCAATGTTTGCTGGTGCTGAAGGAAGTTCAGTAGTATTGCAGCCTGATGGAAAAATCGTAGTTGG
>JBGSIG010000220.1:0-1658 GCA_041742655.1 Ferruginibacter sp.
ATTGTCAGTATCGATAAAAACCGGGTTGTTCACGTTGGGCAGCAACAAATAATTTTTGATTCACTTGAATCTTCTTTACGAACGCATATCCACGTAACTGATAGCATCAAACCGGCGGTGGTGATTAATGCCGATTCTACAGTGGCCTGGAAAGATATCGTAAGAATAATGACGGTAGCTAAGAAACTGGGAGCTACCACTTCTGCTTCCGTGAGCAATCAATAACTCCTGGGTATTTTTGCCGGGAAGAAGGGAAGACGTTTTCTTGTAAATTACTACATATAATTCTCTAAAATTGGAACCCCCATACAACGGCCAGGAAAAAACGTCTTCGTTTGACGGCGAGAGTCCTGCATGATCTTCTGTTTATTTTATTGATTTGAGCCCGCAGAGACATCGCCTGGGAAGAAAGTAAAAAAGCCAGAAACAAAAAACGACTTAACTTCTTCCCGGCATATAAAAAAACGTTTTCACGCCTTCCCGGCTAATACCATTCTTTCTTTTCCAAAAATGTCTTTTTTTATTACTACTTCTTTGTAGTATTTTGAAAACAATCCGGCAGTTTTTTTGGCATAGTCTTCATGTGTTTCCACAAAAATTTTGCCGTTGGCATTAAGGTTTGTTTTACTAAAATCTGCTATTTTTTTATAAAATAGTAAAGGAGATTCATCGGGCACAAACAAGGCCTGGTGAGGTTCAAATGCAGTTACATTAATATCCAGTTTTTCCTTTTCATTTACAGGAATGTAAGGTGGGTTGCTGATAATAATATCAAACTTTGGCAAATTGTACCATCGTGTTTCATCCAAAAAATCAATTTGTAAAAATTCAATTTTTGCATTTTGATTTGCAGCATTTTCCCTGGCAACCTGCAATGCTTCATTGCTTACATCAATTGCGGTAACAGTTGCACCGGAGATATTTTTCTTAACAGCAATGGCAATACATCCGCTCCCTGTGCCAATATCCAGAATTGTTTTTGTGTGGTTGGCTGATTCAGCTAATACAAGTTGAACCAACTCTTCAGTTTCAGGTCTTGGTATCAGCACATGCTCATTCACCTTTAATTTCATATTGTAAAACCAGGCTTCTCCCAATACGTATTGTACAGGTTTGTGCTGCAGCAACGCGGCTAATGCAATTTGTATATCCTTAGTCTTTGTATTGGCTGTTTGTTGATGCGGAGCTTTAATTATATCAAAACGGTTAATGCCGGCAACGCTTTCAAATACCCAATCGGTAATTACAGTTGCTTCATTTAAGTTGTAAATGGTTTGTATTTGTTGTAGAAAAGAATGGTATTGTTCTCTAATCGTCATTTTAGCAAACATACTTTATTTTTCTATTCATAATTTTGGAGCCTGACAATACATGAAACATATATGCATCGGTGCCTGCAATTGGCAAAATTGGGGGCGGGCTATGTAGCGCCCAATCCCATGGTGGGTGCAGTGTTAGTATATCAAAATAAAATTATAAGCGAGGGGTTTCATCTTCAATATGGCCAGGCGCATGCAGAGGTAAAATGTATCAATAGCGTTAGTGACGAACATAAATCTCTAATTGAAAAAAGTACAATTTATGTTTCTTTAGAGCCCTGTGCCCATTATGGTAAGACGCCACCTTGTGCCGATCTCATAATCAAAAATAAAATTCCC
>JBGSIG010000221.1:0-5574 GCA_041742655.1 Ferruginibacter sp.
TGAGTATTTTATATACTGATGATCCCAAGAAAGGAGATTGGAAGGCGGTGCCGGGTATTCTGAATAATCTACAGGATCCTGATCTTTTTATTGATGATGATGGACAGGCATTTATGTTCTGGGGTTCATCTAATGTGTACCCCATAAGAGCAAAAACACTTGACAGGAATGTACGGTTTAAACCTTCAGAAAAAACCTACGAATTATTTAACCTCGATGGAGAAATTCACGGTTGGGAACGCTTTGGTGAAAATCATTCCGATACTGTTTTAGGTGGCTATATGGAAGGGCCATGGATGACAAAGCACAACAATAAATATTATTTGCAATATGCGGCACCCGGCACTGAGTTTAATGTGTATGGCGATGGCGCCTACATCAGCGATCGTCCTTTGGGCCCGTACAAATACATGCCCAACAATCCTTTTTCTTACAAGCCCGGTGGGTTTATGAATGGTGCCGGTCATGGTAGCACTGTAATAGGGCCAAATGATAACTACTGGCATTTTGCATCCATGGCGGTATCGGTAAATGTAAATTGGGAGCGGCGCATTTGTATGTTTCCCACCTGGTTTGATAAGGAGGGCCTGATGGTGAGCAATACCTATTTTGGCGATTACCCGCATTTTGCTCCGGAGTATAGTTCTCCCGTCGCCGCCGAAAATATTGAGCAAGCACAAGCCAAGTTTGCTGGGTTTGCCGGCTGGATGTTATTGTCTTACAAAAAACCGGTCACTGCATCTTCCACAGCTGAAAATCATGTTGCCGGTAATGTTGACGATGAAAATGTAAAAACGTTTTGGTTGGCAGAAAATAACAACGATCAACAGTGGTTACAAATTGACCTTGGTGCGCCGGGGAAAGTATATGCATTGCAAATAAATTTTCACGATTATAAGTCTGATTTGTATGGAAAGGTTCCCGGTTTATACCATCGTTACATCATAGAAGGTTCGTTGGATGGAAAAACATGGCAAACACTGGCCGACAAAAAAAATAATTACAGGGATGTTCCCAACGACTATGTAGAATTGGTTAGCCCTGCAGTGGTTCGTTTTGTTCGGTATAAAAATATTCACGTGCCAACACCTTCCCTTGCCATTAGTGGCTTAAGGGTTTTTGGTGTAGGCAATGGTAAACTGCCACAGGTCCTTAAAAATGTAAAAGTAGTAAGGCAAACAGATCGCCGGGATGCTATGATTACCTGGGATGCTGCCCCCAATTGCCAGGGTTACAATATTTTTTGGGGTATAGCTGCAGATAAGTTGTACAACTCATGGATGGTGTATGGTAAAAATGAGTTGCTGTTAAAAAGCCTGTCAACCGATCAACAATATTTTTTTTCGGTTGAGCCCTTTAATGAAAATGGTGTGGGACTGAAATCAAAAGTAATAGCAGTGCAATAGCATAAAATAGCATTTTTTTAAATGCATCCGGATGGAATTGCAACGCATTTATTTTTCGCTTCATTCTTAGAGTCCCTTCTCCTTTGGAGAAGGGGTAGGGATGAGGTTACGTGAACACAATTTTTAATAAAAGTCGCACCAATGCGGATAGTGATTTAAAAACTATTCAAGTACGCGAAGAATAAAAAAGCACGAGTATGAAAAAAAATATTCTTTTTATTGCAGCTACGCTTTTTGCAATGCCATTAATATTGCCGGCACAAAAAAGCAAGAAGCCCATAAATATTATTTTTATTTTGAGTGACGATCATCGCTACGATTTTATGGGTTTTATGAATACTGTACCTGGCTTGCAAACACCTGGTATGGACAGATTGGCCAAAGAAGGTGCTCACCTGTCAAATGCATTTGTCACTACATCGCTTTGTTCTCCCAGCAGGGCATCTATACTAACTGGGCAGTATGCGCACACACATACGGTGGTTGATAATTCGGCCCCGCTGCCAAACAACCTGACTTTTTTTCCGCAGTACATGCAAAAGAAAGGGTATAAGACTGCCTTCATGGGCAAATGGCATATGGGCAATACCGGCGACATGCCCCAGCCGGGTTTTGATGAATGGATAAGTTTCGACGGCCAGGGAAAGTATTTTGGAAACAAGCTTAACATAAATGGAAAACGGGAAACATTGCCCGACGACAATTATATTACAGACGAACTCACTAACCGGGCCATCGGCTGGATGGATGGTGTAAAAGAAAAACCTTTTTGCCTCTATCTTTCACACAAAGGTGTACATGCAGAATTTATGCCCGCTAAAAGACACCAGGGAAAATACAGAGACCTGCCCATCTTAAGCCCGCAATCGATGTATCTAACGGTTACGGATAGCAGCAAACAATTTGGTGTATTTCAGCCACCGCTTACCCCTGTAAATTATATTGATATTCCAAAATGGGTAAGGGCGCAGCGCTATAGCTGGCATGGGGTGGATCACATGTATGACGGCCAGATTCCATTTGATGAATTTTATCACCTTTACCTGGAAACGCTTCAGGCAGTTGACGAAAGCATACAACAGGTGCTGGACTGGGTGGTGAAAAACGGCCTGGAGGAAAATACAATGGTGGTGTACATGGGCGATAACGGCTTTTTATTTGGCGAACATGGATTGATTGATAAAAGAAATGCATACGAAGAAAGTATGCGTGTTCCTATGCTTGTGTGGGCGCCCGGTATGGTAAAAGCCGGCGTGGTAATTCCGCAAATGGTTTTAAATATTGATATAGCACCTACATTTTTAGAAGTAGCTGGCATATCAAAACCCACTCAAATGCAGGGGCAATCCTTTCTACCATTATTAAAGGGCGAAAATATAGTATGGCGCAACAAGGTTTTTTACGAATACTACTGGGAACAGGCATTTCCTCAAACACCCACCGTTTTTGCTGTGCGAACTGATAAATATAAATACATAGCCTACAATGGTGTGTGGGATATCAATGAATTGTACGACCTGGAAAAAGATCCACATGAAATGAATAACCTGATACGCGATAAAAATATGGATGCAATCGGTATGCCACTAAAAAAAGATTTGTATAATTGGTTAGAGGAAACGAATGGCCTGCAAATACCGCTCAAAAACATAAACGAAAGAAAGAATGATCATATTTACAAGGGTACTTATTAGCCAATAGCTTATCTATCTCTTTAGGATCATGTTTCCAATATTTTAGTAACGCTATTTTAAGGCGGAAAATACTTGTCGAGGCATGGATTTCTTGCCATGCATTTCTGCATCTCCATTAAATTTTACTTTTTTTCAATTTGGTTGATGACATTTTAAAATAAGAACGATGTGGAAGTAATACATCACTTATTAAAAATGATCACATCATGAAAAAGGCGACCCGCATTTCCTTGTTTTTAGCATTCGCACTTATCCTGTTGGTAACGTCGTGCAAGAAAGATCCAACAGATCCAAATGAAATATTACCACCCGATTATCCTTCAGATGTTCCTATGAAGGAAGTGCAGGTTATACTGCCCGGCGGCGCAAATTACGATTTGACGGGGCACGAAGTAATGGCAGGCGGAGTTATTGAGCCTGTTAGTAAAGACGGAAAATCCAAAGCGCCAGATATAAAAGGAACTGCTAACATAGCCTACTTGTTCGACAAAGAAGACAATGCGGTGATGGCTGGGTTTATTACTGATAGCACAGCCATAATATCAGCTGAAACTACTGCTAAAGTAATCCTGTTCTACGCAACCAGTGCAGCTTTTAGTGTAGACACTATTGCCAATTTATTCATTAACAAAATAAGCACGGTACCCGAGGCTTCCGCATGGATGCAAAATTTCTCAGCAACCTGGAAAGTCAGCCCCCTTGCTTTTTCAAAAGGAACTTACATGAGTTCACTTAATGCAATGTTGAAAGGGGTAATAGGTGAATCTAAAGTCCTTGATATTCGCGGACGCACATCTGATGTACAAGTTGATGCCAACGATATCAGAAGTGGGATACAGGTTTTAGAAGATGGCTTAAGCCAAATTTCTATTAAAAACAGTTACCGCCGCCGTGCCTACGCTTTTATCTACAAGACCAAAATCAAAAGAGAAGGCAGCGCAAATTATGTGGACGTTTCTCCAGTAACTGTGGAAAAAGAGTTGTATGTTGATGCCACCTCAGGAGTTACAAGTACTGTTGGAACAGTGGTTAGTTGGGGTATAGGCAAAGGATTGGGTTTTGCCACCACCGTAAATGGTCCTGTAACATTGGACTTGAATGATATCGAATCAGAAGCTATTTACAACGTTCGTGTTATTGGGGTGGGGGTGCCGTTTTTATATGATCTTTCAAGTGCTGAGACTTTGCAAAGAGATAAGTTATTGAGTGAAACTTTTATGTTTGATTTTTTGCTGCCTGCCATATCAATGGGCATAGGAAGCCTTAACGATGTGCAAAAAGATGAATTTGTAAAGGCTGCGGATGTTTTTGTAAAGGCTGTTCCTGGCGCTTATGATGAGTTAAAAAAAGGAAATTTTTTAAATGCCTTAAACGCTGTATTAAAATCGCTGGTAGAAACACAACAGGCAGAAAATCTGAATACGTTATTACAAAGCATTATCAAGTCTAAGATCAAAGACCCAAAGGAAGTTGCAAAAAAAGTTGCAAAAATATTATTAGGAATAGATGTGATTTTACAAACCTCTGATTTTGTTAGAATAGGCAGTGATATTTATGCATCTAAACAATTAGAAGAATGGAAAGTTGTTGCGCGGGCTAGCAAAATAAGCCTTAATCCCAAAGAGAAAGTTGTTATTCAAAATGGTCAGGAATTGTTTGAAGCCACTATAAAAAACCTTGGAACTACAGACGAATCCAATATTGCTTACGAGTGGACTACTTCCGGCAAATTTGGAACATTAAGCGACAGCAAGGGGCATAGCGGAACTACTTTTACCAGCACAGACAAGAAGGTAACCTACCGGGCCAATGCTGGCGGAACACTTACCGATGGCAATAACTGGGAATACATTTATATAAAAGCCACCCAGGGGGGAAAAGATATTGGAACGGACACAGCAAAAGTGAACGTCACAAAAAACAAACATTATATGAAACCCGATGGCATCACACTCACCGGAAGAAAAGGGAATGGCAATGCGAATGGAGTGACATTATATTTGGAGCTGGCTAATGGGGACATGGTTGTGAAACCAAATGCTGAAAGGGACTATAAAGTTATTTGGACCACAGATGGCAAATACGGCAAGCTGTCCAACCCACTGGACTTATTTTCGAATTCGGCGACTGCGACCTACAACAACAATATGATGCGTTACGAATGCCAGGACGATCAGGCAAAAAATAAAGAGGAAATCATCACAGCCCGTATCTATTCAAAAGCGAAAGCTGAAACAGAATATACATTATTTGATGAGGTGACCGGTAAAGTGAAAATTGATAACGACGATAAGAAGCGTATTCTTCATGTTCCTTTAGAAATTGCTCATAAAGATAATGTATCTGGCAATGGATCCTACTGGTGTTATAAATATCTTGTAGCAACTTTTCCAGAAGAAAAGGATGCTAAATCCTACAGTTTAAAATTCTTTGATGTAGGCACTGTCATCGGCGCACCAAGCGGTGATAGTTGG
>JBGSIG010000222.1:0-2491 GCA_041742655.1 Ferruginibacter sp.
GTAAAATAAATTCCCGAAGCGTCTCCAAACTTATATTTGGTGCTCATTCTTACATGAACTTACAAAAATGCTTTAGCAATTCCTACAGTACACCTGCGTGCGCTCTATTTTTCTTTGAAATATGGTTAACCGCACGCAAAAGGGATGTAGTTTTCTAATCGAGGTTTAGTAACGTTGGGCAGCAGGTCTGGAGTCCTACGCCAGATGCTTACACCACAACAGTAATAGTCGTTTTTTGAAACTGGGCTCATAAATGGAAATATTAAAATTGGTGAAATAATAATACAATCATAATTAGCCTGTAAAGTTGTTACTTACTGAATTAACATCAAAACTTATAAAAGCTGTCCCCTCAAAAGTCGCGGCATTTGAAGCAGCGCCCTAACAAACGTTTTATAGTAAAAGTACTGCCATTCTCACATAAAATAATTCGTTAGGAATTCCGAATCTTACTGAAGTTAAAATCCATTTGTTTTATTAAACTTACTCGCGGACTTAGCTAATGAATTTCCCAACAAACCGCCGAAGCCAAAAATTACATAGCTGGTTTGGGTTCTTCCGCCATTTTCAAAAGCCATCACATAATCTACACGAAAAATTTTAAAGATATTTTCAAGGCCGAAAAATAACTCTACGTGGTTGCCATTTTCTTTTATATAAAATACATTTGTGCCCACTACAAGGTTCCAGTTTAACCGGTTAAAATAAGGTATCTTATTAGTTAGCAATCCATTTAAATGATGCTCCAGGTGCGCCACCGAATAAAAAGGCACCGTGGTACTATACGCATAATACGAAGCCAACTGAAAACTATGCAAATAGGGTGCTGCTATCTGGGTTCGGTTGCCGTTAAAATGGTGATAGTCCTGTATAAATACACTGGTGGTATCTATAAAGCCACCCATACCAAAGTTGTACTGAAGCAAGCCTGCCAGCTTAAAATTTTTCTCGCCCGAAACACCTAAGCGCCATTTGGCAAAATCAACATCACTGCCCAAGATTTTATTAATACCTTTTGCAAAATCCAGCGTAAAAGTGGGATAGTTTGAACCAATAGACATTTTTCGGTAGGGAAACTGAATGTATTTTTGCCCCGGCTGAAAGCTAATGCCGGCACTGAGTATGGTAGCCTGGTACTGTGTAAACTGGGCCGGAATTTTCTCGTAAGGATAGTTGGGTGTAATATCGGCACTATCGCTTTTGAATACCGTAAAATTTGTAGTGTTGTTGAGTGGAATCCGGTTTTCATACAAGGCCTTGATGTTAAATGAAAAACCATTTTCGTATTTTTTTGAGTAGCCGATGGCAGCAAAATAATTTTCATAGGTCTTCATATAATTGCCGCCAAAAAACAACGTACTGAAGGAGTTTTGCAAAGGCGAAATTGGGCTTTCTTTATTAAATTGCGTTACCCGTTTTCCACCCGATATTGCCCATACCTGCCTGTCTAACTCCTGGTTAAAATCTGTTTGTCTTTTTCGTAAAGTCATATCAACCCAGGCATTAAGATGACCGTTATTAAACCCGTATCTTACTACAGGTTTTATCGAAAATGTTTGTTGATATTTCTTCAAATATTTTTCATAATAGCCACCTACATTCAGTACCACGCCTTCAGCAGTATTATATTCCAAATTTTGTATCAGCGATTCGATGCCCCAAAAATAAGGATTTGTGATGCTATAGTGTGTACGATGAATGCCACTCCAAAAAACCTTGTACAGTTTAACCCTACCCTGTTTCTTTTTTAAAGAGTCTATGGCGAATTTGCTTACGGCAGAATCTTTCTGCTTTTCGAACATGCTGTCTTTTACGAGGTAATCTTTTATCTCTTCTCTTTCCAACGGCACGGGCCTTATAGAATCCCAATAAGTCACGGGCTTTTTATTTACATTGGTATCGTATTTTATAATTACCCTGTCGAAATAATTTTTACTAAAATTGGGCGCTACATTATAATTTGAATACACATTTACGAAATTGCCCACCGCATCTATACCCAGTTTATTAAAATTAAAATGCAACAGTTGGTTTTTTACCCGCCATATATCATCATTCACAGGCACATGAAATTGTGTTATTTGCAGCGTATCAATAATTTCGAGCTGTGATGTTTTGGTAAGCAACAAATCAAAACTGTGGATGCGCCAGTCGCCTTCTGTAATATTAATAATACCCGAAAATAAAGGTTCATATTTTCTCCGTGGTGTTACACGAACGCTGTTTATTTCCCTGCCATCTTCCCAAAAGCTTCCCAGGAATTTAAATTTATAAAAGCTAATGGCCGCATCGGCAATAGGGGAAACAAAACCTCGTGGATTGAGTTCGTTCTCAAAAAGATTTACATTGTTCTGATATAAAGTGATAAACGTTGGAAAGGTAAAACCAAAGCTGCCGCTGCCACTTACCCGGCTGCTAATAACACGCATTTTAAATTTATCAGGTTGCTGTATGGATACATTTGCTATGGATTCTGATAAATAGATAATGC
>JBGSIG010000223.1:0-2463 GCA_041742655.1 Ferruginibacter sp.
CTATGCACATGATGGGTTAAAAATTCATTCAATGGTTTAGGATTGGCAATGCCGCACACAAGCAATATATCAGCCCTGTTGGATATATCGATTTCGTTTTTTGTAAAAAGATGATAAGGATGTGTGTACACTATCTCAGTAAAAAAAATCTGTTGGTGTTTTTTTGGTTTTAATTCTTTTATTAATAAATCCCGCTCTTCTTCACTTAGGTTATGCTTACATTTTGTAACAACAATAACATCTGACCGGGCTGCACTTGTTTTCACATCTCTTAAATCTCCGGCGGGCAACAAAAAATCTCTGGTATACAAATTTGTATAATCAGTCAATAAAATATTCAATCCTGCACGCACCTGCCGGTGTTGAAAAGCGTCATCTAAAATAATTACCTGCAGTTGCGGCCTGTCGTGAAGTAATTGCGGAATGGCGTCCAGCCTTTCTTCGCCCACGGCAACACTTACATCCGGAAACTTTAAATGAAACTGCATCGGCTCATCGCCGATATCAAGCGCCGTTGAATTTTCATCCGCAATGCCATAACCTTTAGTCTTGCGCTTATATCCACGGCTAAGCGTAGCTAATTGGTAGTCGTTTTTTAAGATGCGCAGAAGGTATTCTACCATCGGTGTTTTTCCGGTACCGCCTACGGCAAGGTTGCCAATACAAATTATTGGGAAATTAAATGACTCGGATTTCAGGTAATTTTTGTCGAATAATTTATTCCTGATGTATAATATTAAACTATACAAAAATGACAGTGGCAACAATAAGTAGCGAAAACTTTTTAGCAATGGTTAAAGTTTTATTTATTAGAAGGTAAAGCTTCTGTCTGGCGTGATACAGTAATCTAACTTTACATCATATTTATCCGTATCATCAATTTTTTCAATGGCGTCGAAATAACTAAAACCAATTTTTATGCAATCCTTTCTGCACTGTTTTAAAAAGCGATCGTAACAACCCTTGCCATACCCCACTCTGTGGCCTTTTTTATCAAACCCAAGCAAAGGCACTATGAACATATCAATTTCCGAGGGTATCATGTCAATGCCATCAACAGGTTCATCTATACCAAATGTATTGGTTTCAAAAAAAGTGTCGTCATCTACTATCACTGCACGTATTTCGCAATGGCGCGTATTCTTTAGCATTAAGGGATAAAACAGCCGCTGTTCAGGATTCTTAAAATAGCAATAATCCGTTATTGCCTGTGGATCAAATTCTTTAAACTTTGTTACCGGCGAATAGGTCATTATTAGTGCAGGAATGTCTACCACCAGTTTCTGAAACTTTATCAGCATCAGGTCGTCCATCTTTTCTTTTTGGGATGCAGAAAGCTGTAGTCGCTTTTCCTTGTAGATGTTTCTGATATCGCTTTTATTCATTTCCAGCAGTAAGATTAATACGTATTAAAAATCTGGATAATGGATAAAAATGAGGTTACAACATTTTATGCAATAAAGATAGAAAAGATTGTTGTACCATAGTTGCGTTCTGAGTGATAATGATCAAATTTTTTATAATCATTGCGGGGCGTGTGCTCTAACACAAACCACCCTCCCGGCATCAAAAGTTGCCTTTCAAATATTTTTTTTGGCAAATCATCAATGGTAGCCAATGCATACGGCGGGCCTGCAAAAATAAAATTATATTGCTCAGTACATGTGTCAATAAATTTAAATACATCCGATTTTACGAGTTTAAAATTTTCAAGCTTTAATAGCTGCGCAGTCTTTTTTATAAACTCGTACATATTGTTGTCTTTTTCAACAATAGTAAGGTCGGCCGCTCCCCTGCTGGCCAATTCATAGCTGATACTGCCTGTTCCGCCAAAAAGGTCAAGCGTTTTTAATATTTCAATATCAAGGTTGTTTTGAATGATATTAAATAGCCCTTCTTTGGCAATATCTGTAGTGGGCCTTGTATGCGGCATATTTCCTGGTGGATTAATTTTTCTGCCTCCATGTAGTCCACTTATGATACGCATGTTGCCAGATGAAATAAATGACTAAAATAATGTGCCGGGAATTCTTTTATTTCTTCCTCGTAGGTGAAGGCATCGGTTAACGATCCAAACTGCACGTGGGGAAAATATTTATACAATTGTTCAAATAAATTAGAACGCTCATCCACCATACCATTTAGTTGAACAAGCGTTTCGTTCACATCCACTTCAAAACGTTCACATACGTTTAATAAATGATATGCAGCATCTGCAGGTTCTTTGTATTCAAAAATTTGAATAACCTGTAGCCGGCCTTCTTTTATTAATTGCAAAGCAATTTGAGTAGTGCTAAAAATGCAATATAAATAATTGTCGTCCGGTTTAATAGCCTTCGGCAGCAGCGAATAAAGATGGTAGTGAGCGGCGTTCGACACTAAATTTGCAATAGCCCAGTCAACTTGCTTCGGCACCCTGTAAATATTATGCAGGTTGTAATTGGGCACAAAATCATTTCGTAC